>JANXNT010000866.1 GCA_025353985.1 Limnoglobus sp. | reverse complement strand
TGAATATCGGCTGTAGAACTGGTTTCGCGACAATTGTCTGTCAGTCGGACTTAACTCGTGGCCGATCATCGATAACAGGAAACGAGCTATGCGTACCAGGATCACCGTAAGACCGACCGGAGACCGGACGATCGATCTTCGCGTTGCGGCCGATGTTCGGCGCGATCTGTGGGCGCATTCGCCCGTAGAAATCGACCCGGACAATCCTCTGCACGGCACGCACCGCGACGAGCAAGGGCGTGCTTACTTTGAGTTTTCGACCCGCTACCCCGACGAGATCACACGGGTGTTGCGAGATTACGGCCACACGGAACGCGTTGAGGATCGTCAAGTCAAAGAACCGGTTGGTCAGGCCTGCCAGAACTGCGGCAACATTGTCGGCCCCGTTTTCCCGACAGTCTGCCCCAACTGTGATTTCCGTGACATATCCGCTTGCTCGGCCTGTCTCCACGAGACACCGCGAGAAAGCTACACGCGGATCGCCGGCGACCTGTTCCGTTGCCCGCACTGTCAAAGCCATGTTCGGCTCCGGTTCAACGAGCCGATGTTCCTCGGCGACGGGACGTACAACCAGCCTCTGGTCGTGGTCGCACAGGTTTAGAAAATCATGAAATTCAAGTTTGACGAACAGGGTCACGTCGTCTGGTCGCCGAAGGGACTGTATCAGATGGCGAAGGAGGATCCTCTCCGTCTCGTGAACGACTATCTGATGGGCGGTAGCACGCCTATGGCATTCAACGAATACGAACAATACTGCGACTTCATTCATGCCGTTGCGGAGCGTACCGGTGTCCACCCCAGGAATCTTTACCTGCGCGGAAGTTGCCAAATTGGCTTTAGTATTGCCCCGAGAGGGGAAAAGGTCTGGAACGCGATGTCGGACGACTCCGACCTGGATCTTGTGATTGTGGACCGGCCATACTTCGATCGGTTCGAGGAGGAAATCCGTCGTTGGGAGGATCGAAATCCGGTAAAGGCTCTTCAAGGATGGGAGGCAACGGCGTTTCTCGAACGGCAGCGGGACCGGCGGTTCTATTGCTGCCGCGACAAGGGGCTTCCGTCGGTCGTTTGCGTTCATCACCGCGACGTCATGGCTGCCGTTACCAACCTTCGCCACTGTGGTCTGTACCGCGGCGTGAGCGCCTTTATCTACCCGGATTGGCTATCGGCACGACGACGGTATGAGGATGACCTCCGTCTTCTTCAAAAAGGCATCGACCGTAGTGAATTAATGCCGCCCGCAGATACACCGTTCCCGTTGAATGCCAAGCAGACCTCTGAACCGGAATGACGAATCGGGAAATCCTCGACGACTTTCCATACCCGATTGGGTAAAAGTCGTCATCGGCTTCTGGGCGATCATCGGTATCTGCACGATTTTGTTCGTGGTGCCCACGATCAAACGAGTATGAGTGACGATAGGAGCGCGACATGATTGAAACGTTGTCAGAACGGGTCCAGCGCGTGTTGCGAACGGAAGTCGCGGCGGCACTGATGCTCGATGGCGCGGAACTCGAAGTACTCGATGTCTCCGATGGCATCGCGCGTGTCCGATTCGGTGGCGCGTGCGCATCGTGCCCAGCCACCATCTTGACGCTCATGACCGGCCTCGAAGCCGAACTCCGCAAGCACGTCCCCGAAGTCGAGTACATCGAAGCGACGATTTGACCGAGAGAAGCCAATCGGGTTTGCACTTACAGACCCGTGCTGTTTTCACCGAATCCTAAAATGTCAAAGCGCTCGACGATTTCGATCCGGTTGACTCTGGGAAGTCGGTGAAGAATTCCTTGAAACTGGACCGGTTTACTGAGGCGATACGCTTCGACGGCCTTCGCATGATCGTTTACGGATAGATCTGCGCGGGCCTGAAACTCCTGCTCTTGATCGATGAGTGTAAAACGAACTTCACCCGCCGGTCGCGATTCCTCCACGGTTGACTGACCGCATAGTTCTTTCACGTAGCCGAAAAACCAGCCGGGTGCCGGTTGTGGCACAGATCGCAGGCGCGGTGCCAGTTCTTCCGCCACGCCGAACAACTCTTGCCGCAACACGATCTGAAGATTCGGCTTGGCCGCATTCGACAATAACGACCGCGACCAGGCTGCTGAAACCGTTAGTGTGGAGCGATCCCCATCCGGCCGCATTAGCGATAGGCCTTCGCAAAAATTCGCACTCACACCCGGACATTTGACAGAGTCCAACAGGTCATCCGCCTTGCCCGTTTGAACGGAACGGTCGAGTGCCATTAACGTGTCTACAAAGAGAGACGTGACGCGGCGCGTAAACGGTACCGCTTCCATACCGGGAATTGCGACTGTTGAGTCGAGTTGGCACGCCAAAGTCAAAATGAAGCTGCCGCGTGCGGTACTCATCCGGCAGCGGGACAAGAACTGTTTCGCATCCTCTCGTGAGAGTCGTGGGTGATACGCTTGTGGTATTGCCACGCTACGAGCGGTCGCAAGCAACGACCGTTTCGCGCCTTCGAGAACGCGCATGCCGTGTTCGAGTGTCACATCGCCCGCTTCGGCTTCTGGGCTGATTTCGCGAAAGCGAATCATGTCTGAAGGTGGAAGTACGACGTGATTGAGAACCTCTTGCGGCGAGCGGCCCTCGAACGCAGCAAGACGAATCACAGCTTCGGATGCCCTCTCCGCATAATCGTCGAGTGCCGCATCATTCGGAATGATGATTTGGCGACTGTTGGACAGCGGACTGCGGTAGGCCGAGATCAACCCGTTGACTCCATCGACTTTCGACCAACCTAGCCCCTCCGCATACGCACTCAGTGCGCGCGGGGTAACGAGTTTGGCAATATCGGCTTGCAGATCATTCGTGTTCATAGGGAATGACCTCCTGTCGAGAGAACCGCGTCATCAATTGGATAAGCCCATCTGGCGACAGAATGTTCGCTGTGGGAATGTATATTGTACGCGACTTTTGGTCTGCAACTTCCGGTGCATTGTACAGGCTGACCCAATACGCACATCGTTGGGCGATCAGCGATTCCTCACTGATTTGCAGCCACTCTTCCGGGTTTTTCGGCAGCCTCAAGACGACCAGTACCCTGGAAGCACCGACGGTGGTAATACGCAGCTTGTTGTAATGGGGCAACTCGAGGGAATACGAGAATCGCTCGTTCGTTTCCGATAGGGTTTTATACATCGCCTTCAATTGCACATCGACCGGAACGTACGACAACTTAGAATCGGGGCGAGAAATCGACCATCTTCCGTAATTGTCGCATCGACTCCAGCGCCGTCCAAATGGCGATTGCGGTACTCGCACGAAAATCCGGCTCGCGACGCAACCGCATGCAAATAAGCATAGCTGAGTTCGGCTTCGATGTTTTGCTCGGACAGCATACCGGACACCCCTTTGAACCTATACTATCTGAAACCTTGCGGGACCGTTCGGATCGGTCGGGGCTTGCGGATTCTGAGTCTTGTCAAAAGTGGGTGTATCGGTGTCCGATTCTTCGACGGCCAACGTGCAAACTGGCTATTTCTTCGGGCTGATCGCGTATACCTGGTGGGGGCTGATCCCGCTGTATTTCCTGTACGTTCGCCACGTGCCCGCACAGGAAATTCTCGCGCACCGCATCGTCTGGTCGATCGGCGTGCTTGCGATTTTGACGACGTATCTGGGCAACTGGAAAGCCGTCGGCAGGCTGTTACGCTCGCGCAGAATGATGTCGATTCTTGCGATCAGTTCGGGGTTACTCGCGCTCAACTGGCTGCTGTACATCTACGCGGTCGTTCATGGGAATGTCGCCGAGGCGAGCCTCGGATATTTCATGATGCCGTTGGTGAACGCCTTCCTCGGCACGGTCTTTCTCGGCGAAAAACTCCGCCCGGCCCACTACCCCGCACTCGCAATCGTCGCCATCGCCATCCTGATTCCCTCGATTGCGGCCATGTCCTTCCCGTGGCTGGCGGTCTCGCTGACGATCTCGTTCGGCCTCTACGGCTTGGTGCGGAAAGTGACGCCCGTCGATAGTGCCACCGGCCTCATGGGCGAGACGCTGATCCTCTTACCGCTCAGCATGGCCTATCTCGTTTACCTCACCGCCATCGGCACGGGCAGTTTCGGCCCCGATCTGCGGCTCAACGGCTTGCTCGCGCTCAGCGGCGTGGTCACGGTCGTGCCATTGGTGACATTCGCGATTTCCCTGAAGCACTTGGAATTGCTCGCAATCAGCTTCATTCAACACGTCTCGCCAACGGTGCAATTGCTGATTGCCGTGCTCGTGTTAAACGAAACCCGGCAATGGTATGACTGGGCCGCGCTCGCATGTGTCTGGGTGGCAGTGGCAATTTTCGTCGCCGATGCGGTATTGCAACGGCGTCGTGTTCGGAAGGAACGGGAGTTCCTTCCGAACACGAATGTGGGCGAACTTGCGGTTGTCAAACGATGATGGTGTGGACGGCGGTTTGCAGTTCGCCGCCGGTAACGTGAACCGCACGTTCGGCGTCGATGTAGACGTTGATTTCCGATCGCACGCCGAACTCTGGCAGGTAGATTCCCGGTTCGATACTGAAGCAGGTGCGGGGAATCACGCAGCGATCTTCGCGAGTTTCGAGGCCGTCCATGTGGGCACCGTTGCCGTGGACTTCCTGCCCGATGTTGTGGCCGGTGCGGTGCGTGAAATTCGCCCCATACTTCGCGCGTTCGATCACTTCGCGGCACGCATGATCGACGAGATAACCCATCAGCGGTTCGTCGGCGGCGAACGCATCCCTCACGCGCTGAATTGCCGCATCGCGGGCGGCGGCCACGATGTCGAAAATCTTCGCGTACTTCTCCGGGACCGTCTCGCCGACGTACGCCACTCGCGTGAGATCGCTATAGACCGCACGCGGGCGGTTCATCTTGGCCCACAGGTCGATCAGCACGTAATCGCCCTTGCGAATCGGCGAATCGCGTTCGGGTAGTGGCTCGAAATGCGGGTCGCCGGAGTGCGGGCCGACACCGACAATCGGCGGGCTGTACGTCGTCAGGCCGTGCGTGTGGAAGTGCTCCATGATCCGCTTCTGCACCGTGCATTCGGTCGTTTGGCCCTTCGCACGAATCTCATCGGCAATGAACTGGAATGCCACGCCGTACGCGGAGTCGGTGTGCTTGGCGGCCTCGAAGTGCGACTTCGCTTGTTCGTCGTCCCACGTCGCTTCGAACTGCTGAATGAGGTCGCCCGAGGAGACGACAACGGGGCCGTACGACTGCACGAGTTCCACGGTGCCGGCATCGACGCGCGAGACGTACGGGTTGCCGTTGCGCGGCGAATACTCCATCGCCACGCGGCCCATGCCGATGATGATTTGGCAGACGCCTTCTTCGAGTTCTTGCCACGTGCGATAGATCGTTTTCGATGTGCCCGGCAAACTATCGAGTGCCGCCGGTTCGATCGTGTGTACGAGTTTCTTCGGCTCGCCGGTGGCGGGCACGAAGTAGAACCAGCGCCGCGAGAGTTTCTTCTCCGCAAGCCCGACCACCCGTTGCGCGAGGATGTTGCTGCCACGGAAATCGTACATCAGCCAGCCGTCGATACCGGCCGTCTGAATCGCAGTTTGCACTTTGGCAAGATCGAACACGCACGTTCCTCCGATGAATTCGCTGTTACGGCAGAGAATAACACAATGATACGAGCGGGTACAATTGCACGCCTCGTTTCTTGTGCGCAATTCCCGTACGCGCATGATATTTTAGGATGCTCGCCATCAGAAATGCGAACTGAGGGCTTGGCACTTTTCGTGGCACGAACTCGAGCGATAACGGGGTTTGAATCCGGGCCGTTTCGTAAACTATCCCCCATGAATGCACTCCTCGACGATACGATTGTGGCGCTTTCGTCCTCACCGGGGCCGGGCGCGCGGGCCATCGTTCGCCTCAGTGGCACGGCGGCGTGCGCGATTGGTGATCGCGTCTTTACTGCGGTGCCGGCCGATGCGCGGGGGCGGCTCATTTCGGGGCATTTGCACCTTTCAGGTGTGCGTGCGCCGCTGCCTGCGGATCGCTATTTGTTCGCCGCGCCGCACTCGTACACGGGGCAAGATTGCATCGAACTGCACACGGTTTCGTCGTCGCCGCTCATCGAGTTGCTGATTGCCGATTTGCTAAAGGCGGGGGCGCGATCCGCACAGCCGGGCGAGTTCACGTTACGCGCGTTTTTAGCCGGAAAGAAAGACCTGACGCGGGCGGAAGCGGTGCTCGCGGTGATCGATGCGGGAACCGATGCGGACCTGAAAGCGGCACTCGCGCAACTCGCGGGTGGCGTCGCGCGGCCACTCGATACCTTGCGCGATGATTTGCTCAATTTGCTCGCGGATATCGAAGCCGGTTTGGACTTCGTCGATGAAGATATCGAGTTCGTCGGCAAGTCCGATCAACTCTTGCGCATCGCGACGGGCCTCGCGCAACTCACGAACTTGAAGCGACAACTCGACGACCGCACCGTCAGCGACCGACCGATACGCATCGTTCTCGCGGGGCCTCCGAACGCGGGGAAAAGCAGCCTGTTTAATGCGTTATCGACTAACGGGCCAGGCGCGATTATCAGCCCGATTGCGGGCACGACCCGCGATTACCTGACCGCCGTTTTGGACCTCGCCGGTATTCGCGTCGAACTCATCGACACCGCCGGCATTCGCGAAACAACGGACACGATCGAGCGCGCCTCGCAAGCCTTGGGGCAAATGCAATCCGAACGCGCCGAGATCGTCGTCTGGTGCGTGCCGAGTGACGAACCCGACGCAATGCGGCCCCCGTTACACCTGTTCGACGCGCTGATCGTGTACACGAAATCGGACCTCGCATTTCGCGAAGGCGAACTGAGCGCATCGACAACCACACCCGGCGGCCTTCAGGATTTGCGCGATGCCTTGACGGCGAAAGTGCAATCGCTGTCGCGGCCCGCACTCGCGCCGAGCCAAAGCCGTTGCCGTCACCACGTCGACGCCGCGATCGATTCCTTGCGCCGCGCGCACGCCCACGTCCTCTACGACGACCCGCAAGAACTGATCGCGTTGGAACTGCGCAAAGCCCTCGATCAACTCGGCGAGATGGTCGGCGCAATCTACACGAACGACTTACTGGACCGGATTTTTAGCCGCTTCTGTATCGGGAAATAGATGTAAAAATTGACCGTAATCCTCTGGCGACGGTGGTTACGCGCTGAGACTCATTTGAGGAAGTTGCAATTTATTCAAGTCGCACTCGGCGATGCCAAAAGCCCGTATTGATGGCTCGGTTCGCTTCTCCCACACTAGTTCCGTGCTCGGATGACGACCGGCCAGCCCATTGAAAATCGAGAGGTTTTTCTTGGCCCGGTCGTTGTGTGGGTCGTGGCAAATGGCATCCTCGAACAGACGCCTGACACGCTCAGCGGGAAAGCGGAGTTGCGCTTCTGCGATCGACAGCCAATCCAGTAGTTCGCTTAGTATCGGTGCAGAAGCGCGAAGCTCAATCGCTCGCTCACAGAATTTGCGGCAGTCGTCGAACCGATCACTCACCAAGTAATGATGTGCGAGAAAAAAGTAAGGCCAGATCGTCTTACTTCCCATCTTTACACTTGTCTCCAGATCGGAGATCGCACTCGGGTTTATCCCGTACATTAACATCCCGCGAAGGATGAGCAAAGCATCGTTCTGCGGTTCGACGCGCAGACCTCGTGAGTAGTAATCGTAGGCGGCCCACGTGTCGCCTTTGTGTTCGTAGGCGCTACCGATCAGCAATGCGGCCATCAGGTAACTTTCCGGCTCTTGCATTTTGTCACGCTCCAACGCCTTCATCGCCTCTTCGACGACCGGGATCAACTGCGTCTCGATTGCCCTCGCCTCATTCGCAGGCAGCGGTCGCGCGGCGGTAGCCAGTACGTGTGCAGCTTGAATGACCGTCGGAGGTGAATAACTACTGGGAGATTTCATCACCTGTTCGGCCACGCCCTTCGCTTTCGCAGGGCTCGATTTGTTGAGCGAGTCCAAATACAACGCCGGGTAATTGCCCTTCGGTTCGATGTCCGCTGCCTTCGCATAAAACGCGGATGCGATTTCATGCTTCCCGGCATCGGCCCAGGTGGATCCCCGCATGTAGCTGAGTACGACCAACGGCAGGTAGTCCTGCCACTTGCGAATCAGGTCCAGAGTGACATCCCACTGTCGTCGCTGCTTTGCGTTGTAAATCGCCTGAAAGCCAGCCTGGGCCTCGGCATTCGCTACCATTAGCACGCGGTCCGGCTTCAGTTCGGTAAACGAGTACAAGTCCCCGGAGAGCATCCGAGCACGCTCCCGCTCACTCTTACTCATGCTCGCCAGCGGCGCATCGAGTGAGTCGCGAACCGCGTCCGCCTCGGGTTCGTCTCCCTTGCCGTCCGCGATCAATTGGTGCAAAACGATCATCCCTCGGGCTACGAGGTCGAAGGCGTGCGCTCCAAAACTTTGTGTTGCGGTCATCGTCATACCTCGTCGATAACCCAGTTCGGGCGGGTCGCGGCAATGGCACCGTTGTACTGCGCTTCCGGCATCACACGGGATGGTGACACTACGCCGTGGGTAACCGAACCGGCACCTGCATCCGGTGCCAAGATCAAATCGGCATTGATTGCACCAGCCCCGTGCGCAAAACACGCACACGAATTCGACCCTGTGGCCCCGTATAATTTCGGGTGGAGACGGCGTGGAATCCGTCCGTAGTCAAGATCTCGCCAAG
>JANXNT010000849.1 GCA_025353985.1 Limnoglobus sp. | reverse complement strand
GGATCCCCGGCCCGACGAGTGTGTTCGGTTTGAAGATACCGAGCGCGACGCTGATTAAGCATAAACTCGCACCGAGCGCGAGCAGCACCGTCAGGCCGATACTTCGGTAGGATTTCACGGTTTCATGGCGTAGCGAAGTGACGAGGAACAACAACGCGAGTAGGCCAAATAGCGGTGTCCACGGCAGGAAGTGGTAGCCCATTTCTTTCGTCGGGGCATCGCCAAACAGCGGACCGGGGACGAGTGCCGCCACCACCGCCGCGACTAACAGCCCGATCGCAAAAAACATGTACGCGCGGCGCGATTCCAGGTCGCCATCGCGCAGCGAGTGAAACAGCATCGCCATCAGGCCGATGGCGGCAAACAGATAGCCCAACCCGCTCGGTACGAGTCGTGCCTCCGAGTGATTCGCGATCACCGCGATGATGCCGAGAATCGCCAACCCGCCACCGAATAGGCCGAGGATTCGCGCGAAGGTCGGCTCCTCGGTCCGCATATCGGACGGGGCTTGTTCCATCGGTTTCGTCGTATCCGTCGCAGTCGTCATGGAGATTACTCAATTGCGGTCGTGGGAAAACAAAATCATTCGCCGCGAACGGAGATCCGCATGTAAATGTCTTCGAGCTTTTCGCGCTGCAGTTCGAGCCGACGAATCGGGTGGCCCCGGTCGTGCAGTCGCTTCGCGAGCGATTCGCGAATGTCGTGCCCCGACTCGGCCTTCACTTCGAAAGCCGCATATTCCGCATCGGTAGGGATCGATTTCATATCGAGCACGCCGGATACCGCACGGAGGTGTGGCTCGATTTGTTCGACCGTGCCCCGCGCTTCGATCAACACCGTCGGCACGCTGGAGCGGATATCCGAAAGCCGTCCGTCGAACTTGATACGGCCACGATTGATGATGATCACGCGGTCGCAAACCTTCTCGACATCGGGCAAGTGGTGACTGCTGAACAGCACCGTGTGCTGGCCGCCGAGTTCGCGAATCGCCGAGAGCGTTTCTTCCTGCTGAACGGGGTCGAGGCCCGAAAGCGGTTCGTCGAGGATCAAGACCGGCGGATCGGAAAGCAGCGTGTCCGCTAGTCCCACACGTTGGCGATAACCCTTCGACAACGTGCCGAGGAGGCGACGGCGGACTTCCTTGATTCGCGATCGTTCGAGACAATAATCGATCCGCTTCGTGCGGCCCGAACGCTCGACGCCCTTGAGCTTGGCACGGTACGTCAGATATTCTTCGACGCGCATTTCCGGATACAACGGCACGCTCTCGGGCAGGTAGCCGAGCCGTTTGCGAACTTCGGCCGATTGGTACATGACATCGAACCCACCCACCCGAGCATAACCCGAACTCGCCGGGATATACGTCGTGAGAATTCGCATCGTCGTCGACTTGCCGGCCCCGTTGTTGCCGAGGAAGCCGACGAGTTCGCCGGGGGCGACTTCGAAGTTGATGAGGTCCACGGCTTTGATCGCGCCGTAGTCTTTACACAAGTTTTGGACCTGGATTGCGGGCTGCGTCATAGGTGCCTGTTCTCGCCAGTCCGGTGCGGACGGTTGCAAAAATATCGTAGAAGGCTGCTTAGCCCCGACAAGCGGTAGAGTCGTGGAGAGATAAAAAAGATTTGAAGAGCGAGTCAGACGCGACGTAGCCAAACCGAAGGATTTCGCGATGTGTGAAAGACCGAAATGACAAGGATTATCGTACCAACCGGGCCAACGCTTCTGCCTGAACGACGTCCCACGGGATCACATCGTTTGGATTTGCGTCATAGTCCGCTAAACGGCGTTCCAATTCGATTTTATGATCCTCTGTGAGAATTGGTTGGTACGGTTCTTCCGAAATGCTGCCCAGATCGCGGTAACGAGTGAGATGCGTTCTTAGACGTTCAGTTGGTCAAACTGAAAAGAACTTGGATTGACAGACATTGAGCATCTCCAAACGAACGAAAGTTGAACTAGCTTTATCGTAACTGTTTGAGTTGTTCCCGTCCAATTAGCGAATCGATTTCCTTACGACGATTCATCGAAGTGGTCAGTAGTAATTCGTTCGGAGTTGTACGATGTTAGCAACGAGTTTTCCAACAACAATCCACTATTAACTCACAACGATGCATCGAAGTAAATCGTTGTGAGTTAATAGTTGGTAGCGATGCAAAAAACCGGGTCAAGCTCTGGGTAACCGTTCGAAACGGCCCCGTGGTGAGCGGATCGGGATCGATCCGGGGATGGACGGGCACTTCGCCTGTTCATCCGTTCGGTAGCTTGGCGACCTACGGTCATCGGTGGGGGGCACCGACCGCAGGCCCATTGCTTTGCGCCCCCGTCTTGCGGCGGGTTTGCCTTTTCGCGGTTGCATACGCGGCGTTGGCACCACGAGTAAAACCACAGAGCCTGGCCCCGACCCCGACCGCTAAAACCGGTCAAGGTCGTTGTTTTCATGCAGTTTAGAACGGGTTCGATCGTAGCGAAAGGGCAAATTGCGAAAGATACAGAAAATTTGTGGGC
>JANXNT010000488.1 GCA_025353985.1 Limnoglobus sp. | reverse complement strand
CGCACGGCCATCGTTGGCATCGAACCGGATCACCCAGGTAAAATCGGCGACGGCGCTCTTGTGGTTGCCCGCTTCGACGTGCATCCGTGCGCGGTGCCAATAGGCTTCGGTCGACTGGCTGTTGAGGCGAAGTGCCGTACTGAGGTCGGCGAGCGCATCGTCGCTGCGGTCGAGGCGTTCGTAGCTGAGCGCGCGGTAAATATACGAGCGGCCATGTTGCGGCTTTAACTGGATTGCGGCGGTGTAATCTTCGATCGCTTTTTCGTGTTCGCTCTGGCCGGAGTGCGCATTGCCACGGTTGAAATGCACGCGGAACGACTTCGGTTCGAGTTCGAGCGCCTGTGCGTAATCGGCGAGCGCGAGTTCGTAATTTCCCTTGCGACTGTGGGCGGCGGCGCGTCCGTTCAGCGGGTCGGTGTCTTGGTCGTCGAGTTCGATGGCACGGGTGTAATCGAGAATGGCGGCATCGAAGTCGTTGCGTTCGATGTGCGACGAGGCGCGATTGTGGAACGCGGCCGCGTAGTCCGGTTTCAGGTCGATGGCACGGGAAAAGTCGGCGGTGGCGTCGTCCGATTGCCCGCAGGCCGCGTGGGCGTTCCCACGCAAGTAGTACAACTCCGCGTCGGTCGGTTCGAGGTCGATCGCCCCCGTAAAGGCTTCGATCGCCTTCGCGAACTCGGAGCGGCGAACGTACGTGTGGCCGCGTTTAGTGAGTGTGGCGGCATCGGGCGAAGGCATTTCCATACGCCGATTATACTCGCGAATCGCCGCTCGCCTCGCGAACTTCGCCCGATTACCCCACGAACACGCCACCGGCGAAATCGTCTTCGAACGCGGCGACGTTGATTAGCTCGGTCGGTTGGGCATCGGGTGTCAGGTCTGCGCCGCGATAGACGATGACGCGGGCGGCGGTGCCGGGTGCAGTGCCGACGATGAGGTCGTCCGTCACGCTTCGCGCCACGGGGCGAGACGAGACGCGGACGCCGCCACGCGATTCAGTGTCGCCGGCGAAGAAATTTGCGAGGAACGCCTGCGCGTTGTTCGCACTCAGTTCGGCTCCGTTGAAGGCGATCACGCGCGGCCCGCCGCCGGGGCCAGCACCGGTAATCAGGTCGTCGCGGCCATCGCCGTTGAGGTCGCCTAAAGCGACGAATGCGCCGTTGCGAAGTGTCTCTTCGAACGCGAAGAAGTCGGCGAAGACCTTCGTCGGCGTACCGCTGACGAGTGAGCGCCCGTCGAAGCCCGCGATGCGGGGGCCACCACCGATCCCGGCGGCCACGATCAAGTCGATTTGGCCGTCGGCGTTGACATCGCCCGTTGCAATTCGTGCCCCGCCGCGGAAATCCGGATCTTCGATGCCGAAGAAATCGGCGATCACTTGATCGAAGTTTCCGCTCCGAAACACGCGCACGCGCGGGCCGCCGCCTTCATCGGGTGAGACGACGAGATCGGCGATGCCATCGCCATCGATGTCTCCGGCGGCCACGAAAATCCCACCGGTGAACGTTGATTCGAATACGAGCGCCGAGCCGAGGATGGCCGCCGTTTTGCCGTCGTAAATCACGACGCGCGGCTCGGTGCCAGGGCCGGAACCCGCGATCGCTTCGGCGATACCATCGCCGTTCAAGTCGCCGCTCGTCACGCGGGTTTGACTACCGAAGGCGGTGGGTAACTGCGACAAATCGTAGCTCGAAATCGTCAGCCCTGTTGTCGGATCGATGGCACGAATCGATGCGGTGCGGCCAGGGCCACTGCCGATTAGCACCGGCGCAATCGGCGGTGGAGGCGGTACGACCGTTGGTGGCACAACAGCCGTTGGGGGAACAACCGGTGGCGGCACAACGACCGGAGGCACTACCGGTTTCACGATCGGAGGGATTACGGGAGGGACCACGGGCGGGACGACCGGAGGGACCACGGGCGGGACGACCGGAGGGACTACGGGAGGAACGACAACCTGAGGGACTACGGGTGGCGGGAGTGCGTATATCGCCTCGTACTGTCCACCGCCTGCGGGGGTCGAGATCGTGCGAATACGATTCGTGTTACCATCCGACCACTTGCTGAAGTTGAGCGTATTCGTGCCTGTGCCAAAGGTGAGTGGAGCACTGATTTGCCGCAGGATACCGACGACGCCAACGAAGGTCGAGGGGGCCGTAACCGGCTGACCATCGAGTGTCAGTGGTACGCCATTCGGCTGGCTGAATAGCGTTACGGCGGCCGTTTGCGGTAGCACATCGCGAGAGGTCGTTACAATATTGCCAAAGGAATCGACGACTTTCAGCGTGATGCGGTAGAACACGTCCGGCAAGGTGTACGGTGTCGTCGTTCCAATCGTGAACGTGCCTGCCTTCAAGCCGGTCGTTTCGAGAATCAGCGGTCGAACGGCCGCACCGGTATAGTAATCGACGCGCCACGTGAATTCCGAGCCACCGAGGATACCATCCTCGGGGTCGGTGGCGGCACCAGAGTACGAGATCGTCGTGCCGGCTGAGACCGTAGTACCGACTATCGGCGTGATGATCGAGATTGTCGGCATGAGGTTGGTCGTGACGGTGAGAACCGCCGAACGACTCGTCGCGCTACCGGAGCCATTCGTGGCGACCGAACGAAACGTATCGCTATTGTTCGCGAGTGCCGGGTTCGTCAGCGTGAAGGATGCCGAAGTCGCACCGGGGATGTTGACGCCGTTCCGCTGCCATTGGTACGTTGGCGTCGGCGTGCCGTCCGCGAGGGAAACGAACGTGACCGGCTCGTTCGGTCGGGTGATCGCATCGAGCGGCTGCGTTGCGAACTCCGGGCTTAATACGCGGCTGATGCGATAGATTTTCCCTTCGCCCGCCCCGCCACTGTAGCCGAGATCGAGGACGAGCAAGTCGCCATTGCGCGTCGTATCGAGATCGACGATGCGGAAATTTGTCAGATCGCTGGCGAAAAGCGAAGAGGTGTTTGAGGCTTCGTCGTAGCTGCGAATCCAGCCGTTCACGTAGTCGGCGTAGAAATAATCGCCGACATACTCCGAGGGGAAACTCTCCGTCGTCGGGTTGTAGAACGTCCCGCCCGTAATTGCGAACCCCGCGTTCGTGCCGCTACCGTGCGGGTAACTCAGCGTAGGCGGTGTGAAATCGGGATTCTGCGCGGGGTTGAAATTCCCTTCGGTAGAAGGCCAGCCATAGTCGCGCCCAGGGGCGAGGTCATTGATTTCTTCAAAGGCATTTTGGCCGACATCATTGATGAGCGTACGACCCGTTAACGGCTGAACGTCGAATGTGAATGGATTTCGCAGCCCAATCGCGTAAATCGCACGGTACTTTCCCGAGGTGGTCTGGCCAAAGAAACCGTCGATGGTGGGCGGATTGTCGATCGGAATCGTGCCATCGGCGTTGTAGCGGAGGATCTTGCCGAAGTGGCTTGTCAGCGAATGCGCCAAATCGGATGACGTGTTGTCGCCGACGGCCACGTAAAGTTTGCCGTCGATACCGAAGTGCAGTGCCCCGCCGTTGTGGTGCGAGTTGGGAGTCGGATCGAGATCCTGAAGCACGAACTCCGTATTCGCGTCGATCGTGTTGCCGACCATCGTGAAGCGACTGATCCGATTGTGCGCATTCCCTGTCGGCGTGGCAGGGGGAACGGTGTAATACACGTAAACGAACGAGTTGGTTGCAAACGCGGGATCGACGGTAATGCCGAGAAGACCACGCTCGCTATCCGTTTCGACGTTCAGCGTGATCGCAGGTGTGGCCAATAGGGTACCGTTCGATTGCACGACGCGGATTGCACCCCCTTTCTCGGTCACGAACAATCGCCCATCCGCCGCTTCTTGCAGTGCCGTCGGGAGAGTGAGGTTCGCCGTGACAAGAGACAATCCGAAACCATCGGGAAGCGTGGCAGGAGTGGTGCGATCTTCGAGCGATTCGAAACGGAGACGGTGAATACTCACTAGGATGGCCTATAGGTGGGATTTTTGAAGCTAGATTCAATACTAGACGATCTGCGAAGATGGAGGGATTGTACAATCTATTCGCATCGTAATACCGAGCCGGCACATCGCTAAAATAGATTTAATTCGATCTTTCGCGCTAATCGGCAAACGACAAATAGGCGTCGAATTCGCCTACTGTCGTGGCGGTGGTGGCCTGTCTTTGCCAGGTGGATGTTTCGGGAACGGTGGGCGTGGATGAGGTGGCGGTGGTCTTGGCCGTCCTTCAGCATCGAGCCACGGTTCGCCGGGCCGGTGATCCGAATCGTCACGTGGAGGCCGACGTTCGATGTCTTCTTTCGGTTGCGCAGCGGCAGTCGGAGTTGGCGTTAGCAACGTGGGCGTGACAGGAGCAACAGGCGTGTCGGTTTTCGTCGTGCCGGATGTCAACCAATAGACCGATCCGGCCGCAAGGCTCGCACCGATTGCGAACGCCAGAATCAACTTGCGATGGCCGGTTTTCGCCGGCTGTGGATTCGATACATCAATCGCTTGCGGGATGACTTCGGTCGTTTCGTAATCTTCGATCACTTCATAGCCGGGATCTGCGGCTTCGGCTTGCAGTTTCGGAATGACATCGCTGCTGATGCGAATGTCGGCTTGCGCGGTCAGGATCGCCGTCATGCGGTCGCCGGCGTTATCTCGCTCGATATAACGCAGTTCGCGAATGACTTCCTCGCAGGTGGCGGGGCGGTCGTCGGGGTTGCGGCTAATGAGGCGATGGATGAGTGCGGCGAATCGTGGCGGTACTTGCGGGTTCCATTCGCTCAACGGCGTAGCGTCTTCGGTGACGAGCGCCGTGATGGTATCCATCGGCGTCGGTCGTGCGAATGGCGCAACCCCGGCGTACATCCGGTACGCTAGCGTCCCGAGGCTGAACAGGTCGCTGCGCGAATCGATCGTCGCACCGCGAGCTTGTTCGGGACTCATGAACGCCGGTGTGCCCATGATGACACCGGCCTCGGAAATGGCGGTCCAATCGGTCGCCCCCATCGGTTTGGCGATGCCGAAATCGAGGATTTTGACGCGGCCATTCGGCGATTCGAGCCAGATGTTCGCGGGTTTGATATCGCGATGGATGAGGCCGCGAGCGTGGGCCGCCGACAATCCTGCCGCAATCTCGCGAATGATGCGAATCGTCTGCGAACCGGTCGGCAAACCTTTACGCAACATGTAATTTTCGAGCGAGTAGCCCTTCAACAGCGGCATGACCAAGTACGCCGCGCCGTTGTGATCGCCGACGTGATAGATGCTCACGACATTATCGTGCGAGATCGCCGCCGCCGAACGGGCCTCGCGTAAGAAACGATCACACGCCTCGCGGTCGGAGGCGTATTGCGGCAACAAGACTTTGATCGCGACTTTCCGCTGAAGTTGCGTGTCCCAACCTTGGAACACGATTCCCATGCCCCCTTCGCCGAGCCGCTTCTGCGTTTCGTATTGGCCGATGCGCTGAATACCCGTCGAAAACCCCCACGCGGGGCGCGGCGTCGTATGAAGTGGCACGCTGCCTTGTTGCACCATCGTCGGCGCAATCGCCGGATTCTCCGGCGGCTCATCGAGCAGCGGATCGGGTATCGCGGGTTGCGTACGCTCGGACATGTCAGCCGATTCCTAAAGGCACCTGATACTCTAAACGCGAGACGGCCACAGCTGCGACAAATTCAGTATAGAACAGAATCGATGTGAATAGTCGCGCCCCGTTTCGCGCGGAACATCGTAGAATCGTGTGGGGATGGTCCTTTCCCGTAACTGACGGCGAAAAGCGATGCCTGCGACACCGAGTATGCCATACGTTCCACCGCGTACAAAGCACGTCTTGCGGACGGGGCCGCCCGTCGATGCGCCCGATACCACCGATTACGAATTGTCGGCCTCGGTGGCGCTACCCGTTCATATGATCCCGCCCGCGGCGACGACCGAAGCCTACGTGCCCGAGGGGCGGCTCGATTCGGAGACAAAACAGCTTTTTCAACAACGCCTGATGCTCTGCTGCCTCGTGGCGTCGGTGCCGTTCTTTTTCTTCTTCACGTCGGCGGCTACGGGGTTCATCGAGCTATTCGCGCGGCCCGTCGTCGGCTGGACGGGGATCGTGCTTTCGGGAGTGGTGTTCGCCGCGCTCATCGGTACCGCGTCGGCGTTACGAATGTGCCGCGACCTGCCCAAGAACGGCCTGCGCGTGTTCGAAATTGCCATCTTCGGCGCGATGGGACTGTTCTTCGCCTACTGGCAGTTCGCGCTACTGACCTCCGATTTGCTCAACGTCGCCGGTTTGCGCGACGACCCGAACCTGTTTCGCCAAGAGCAATATTCGGTGCTAGCCGCAGCGCTGATCGTACACTTCAACTGGTTCGCGCTCATCGTCTTTCACGGCGTACTCGTTCCGAACACGCTGTCGCGCGGCATCGGTGTCGTTCTTGCCATGGCCATCGCCGCCCTCGCGATTGATGGCATTAGTGCGATGCTACATGAACCGACGTGGCGGCACAAAATCATGCTCTTTGCGGTGTCGTTCACGATGCTCGTGGCGGGTGGTGGGCTATCCGTATTCGGTACCGCGAAGACGGCGGCGCTGCGTGAAGAGGTGCAGACCGCCAAGCAAGCGGTGCGCGAACTCGGCCAGTATCGGCTCCGGCGCAAGCTCGGCCAGGGTGGCATGGGCGAAGTTTATCTCGCCGAACATCAACTGCTGAAACGCCCCTGTGCCATCAAGCGGATTCACCCGAAGTACCTCGATAATGCGGAGCAATTGAAGCGATTCGAGCGCGAAGTGCAGGCGACGGCGCAACTGCGCCACCCGAACACGGTGGAGATTTACGACTACGGCCGCGCCGACGATGGCACCTTCTATTACGTCATGGAATATCTGCCGGGGATGAGCCTCGAAGAGATCGTCTCTGCGCACGGCCCGATGTCTGCGGATCGCGTCGTACACATCATTCGGCAAGTCTGCGGGGCACTCCGCGAGGCACACCGTTTGGGGTTGGTTCATCGCGATATTAAGCCTTCGAACGTGGTAATTCTTCCCGATGGCAGTCCGCACGACCAAGCGAAAGTCGTCGACTTCGGCCTCGTGCAATCGCTGTCCGAAGATGCGGACCCGAACGCCAAGATCACCCGCGATGGCTTGATCGTCGGCACGCCCGAATACATGTCGCCCGAACAGGCGCAAGGGTTGCCACTCGACGAATGCAGCGACTTGTTCAGCCTCGGCAGCGTGGCGTACTTTTTGCTTACGGGCAAGGAAGCGTTCCACCGGGACAATGCGGTGCGAACGCTGTTAGCCGTGGTCAACGAAGAGCCAACGCCGATCGCGGTGGCGAACCCGTACGTGCCCTCGGACCTCGCGCACGTTATCGCGAAGTGCCTGGCAAAACCGCTCGCATCGCGGTACACGAAGGCCGCCGACCTCGAAGCCGCACTGAACGCCTGCGGGTGCGCAAACGCTTGGACAATGAGCCGATCCACCGAGTGGTGGGACCGCAACCCGAGCACGCACGGCACCGGCACCGACCTGAACAGCCTGCCCCTGGCATGATGTGACCGGCATTCTTCTTCTTTTCTGGTAGCCGCAGGTCTTT
>JANXNT010000756.1 GCA_025353985.1 Limnoglobus sp. | reverse complement strand
ACAGCTTGGCCAAGGTCCGGGTTCGGGCGAACGCCACCGTCATCGGCACCCCGACGGCGTTCAGGATGTGAGCGCGAACGGTCTCGGCGGTCTGCTGGTAGTTCTTCCCGGCGGATGGGATACCTTGCCAGAAAAACTCGTCGATGGAGAAGTATTCGACCGTGGGTGAGAAGTGTTCCCGCACTTCGGACAGCATCTTCCGGCTGATAGACTCGTACCAATAGAAATCGCGTTTCAGATAGACGCCGTCGGGGCAAAGTTTTTTCGCTTCCCAGACGGGATGACCGACCTTCACTCCGCACGCTTTCATTTTGTAATCGCGGGCGATGACGCACGCCCCCTGGTTGCCGAGAACGCCGACCGGCACACCTTTGAGCCACGGACGGCGGACGACTTCCGCGCTCGCATAGAACGAGTCGGCGTCACCGAAGCCAATGAGTGATGGTGTTGAGGCCATGAGACATACGTTTACGTTGTGAACATTGGTACATCAAGCCAGACTGCGAAGAATTGCCGAGAAAAGGGGATATATCGCGATGCAATCGAACCCGAACAGATAATCCGAACCTGCGAACACTACCGCCCAACTGCGGCCGATGTCAAAGTCGGTTGCAGAACGACCGTCTGGAGTGATTTCCATGTGTGGCCGATACGCTTTCAGCTCCGATGCCCTATGTAGCCAAGTTGTTCGGCCTTCCCGTGATACCGGAGTTTCTGCAACCGCGATTCAATATCGCCCCCTCGCAGAAAGTGCCAGTCGTAGCCGCAAAGCCGGACGGCGTGACGCGGAAACTGGGTCAACTCTCGTGGGGATTGTTGCCATCATGGGCAAATGATCCAAAAATTCATCGGCCGATCAACGCACGGGCGGAAACGGTCTCCGATTCCGGGATGTTCTCAACCCCATTCCGAAAGCAACGATGCTTGCTCCCCGCGTCCGGGTTTTACGAGTGGAAATCCGTCGCGAAAAAGAAGCAACCGCACTACATCCGCATGAAGGACGGCCAGCCGTTCGCGTTCGCCGGGTTGTGGGATTTGTGGAGCGATGAGGGTGGGGAAACAAAGGTCATAACGTGCTGTTCGATTACGACAGCGCCGAACGAACTCATGGCACCGATTCACAACCGGATGCCCGTCATCATCGCACCCGAGAGCTACACGGATTGGTTAGCGTCTGACACGCCGTTGGA
>JANXNT010000704.1 GCA_025353985.1 Limnoglobus sp. | reverse complement strand
AGTGTACAAACCCGCACCCGTGAAGAGCGTACCATCCGGCCCCGGCAGGATCGGCCCGACGGTCGTGTGTTGTCCGTAGTGTTTTCCTTCGGTATTCCCAATGACAAAACTGTTGAACCCAGATGGAGAGAGGCCCGAACTCCACCAGCCGAATACGCGGCCATCGCCGGAGATACGAACGGTCGGTGGATACCAGTCGGAGATCGCAGGAACGGCATTGTTCCCCGCATTGAGTTCGATCGATTTGAACGTACGGCCATCGAGGAAACCGATGTGCTTCTGACCGTTAATGCCTTGGCCACCGATGTAAAGTGGGCCATCGGTTGCGTGCCCGATCAAGAACTGACGCGGCGCGCCACCCAACGGGTTCGGCACCGTGGCTTCTTTCTCGAATGTGGCCAAATCCCATCGCTGGAACACCGCGGCGTTCGGACTGTACACGTAGAGTTTGTTCATCCCCGCAGCAAATAAAGCTCCGTCTTCCGCCATCGGAATGTACTTCGCCACTTTACCCAAAGACAAGTCGAGCACCGCAATCTGTTTCACACTCGGAATGCGGAAGATCACAAAGCGACCACCGCCGCCGTAACAAACGCGATCCGCTGTGCCGGGTAACTTCACTTCCGCCCCGTCGACGGCCAGCGTTGGCGAGATCGCCATCACTTTCTCAGGCGGGCGAATAAACGGCACAACTTCCACCACCGGTTCCGGCTTCACAGGCACCGGCGGGTCCGGCAACGGGTTTACGAACGGCACTTCTTTACGTGGGATGACCGCAGGCGGAACGATCTTCACCGGCACCGGCTTTTCGATTGCCGGAACGTCGATCGGCGCAGGTGCCGGTTTCACCGGCGGCATCACGTTCATCGGCGGCACGAAGTTGGGCGGAGCCGTCGCTATCGTGGGCGTTTTACGATTTCCGAATAGGAACCACGCCCCCGCGCCAACGGTGCCGAGGAACAACGCACCCACAACGATCAGCCCGATCATGAGCCGCATCCCCGATGCGTTCAAACCTCTCGACCCGCGTCGTACTGCATCGTCTTCGCTCGTATCTCGCCGCTTGTTCGACCCCGACGATTTGGCAGGCTCTTTCTTCTTTCTGCGTGGCTCGTTTTGGTGTTCGTCGAATGACTTCGCTTTCTTGGGCGTTTTCGAAGGCTTATCGTCTTCGCTTTCGTCGACGACGACCTCGAGCTTTGTCGCCGCTTTTTCGACTTTGGCGTCCTTCTTGATCGGTTTGATCGTTGGCAAATCGTCGTTAGCCGCCGGCGTCTTCTGAAGTTTCACCTGCGACAGAATTGGTAGCGCAAACATGATGCCACAGATCATACAGCGAAGTTCCGCCGTCGTATCCGTAGGTCGTTCTTGCACGTGATCGCACTCGGGACAAGTCGCCGTGACCATGGCAGACCTCGTTTACGGAAAACAAATAACCGGATGTGTTACAAGATACCGCAGGAAACAGGATGAGGTAGTCTAATCCTGATGATCCATCTCCGTCGCGAAACGGCGCGAACATTCTTAAAGTTGCGATATCGTGGGGCTGAATCTGGTTGAAATGCAAGTTTTACGCAGATCAACACCTGCCTATTCCGCGTGGCAGGAACAACTGGCTCGATATCGATGGGAAGCCAGACAATTCGGGGCGAAGATACCTAACTTGACGACGGCCCGCCGACGATTATAATTTTCGCAGCACGAACGGATTCGTGTAACGACGACTGCCGTCCGGATTTAACGCACACCTGCAACGCCGATTTCCCAGCTTCGACCCACGCCGACTCACCCGAAAGCCCGGACGCTGTACATTGATATAGCGTGCGGTAGTTCGATTTGTGATAGTTCTTGCAGGACAGGTGATTTGTGCCCCGCGACCTTGTGGAACTCAAAAACCAGGTGAAGGCGGCCAGCGACATACTCGATGTCATCTCCAACTATTTGCCCGTACACACGACCGGAAAAGTCCACAAGTCGATCTGCCCCTTCCACAACGACACCCGCCCCTCAATGCAGATCGACCGCAAGTTCCAGAACTTCCATTGCTGGGCGTGCGGGGCGAAAGGCGACGTCTTCAGTTTCATCGAGAAATACGAGAAAGTCGGCTTCAAAGAAGCACTCGCGATCCTCGCACGTCGCGCGAACATCGCACTAGAAGAGGCTTCGCCGCAAGATCACCACAAGATTCAGTTGTTCGAGGTCATGCGCTGGGCACAGGCGGAATATCAAACCTGCCTGCTCGAATCCGAAGTCGCTCTCGCGGCCCGCAAGTATATCGGCTCGCGGCATTTGTCCGGCCCTACCGTACGCCAATTCGGCATCGGTTTTGCGCCGATCGATGGCGATTGGCTTACGAAGCAAGCGAACCAAAAAGGCATCTCGACCGACTTGCTCGAAGAAGTCGGGTTGATCGCCAAACGCGACGAAAACCGCGGCTTTTACGACCGGTTCCGCGATCGCGTGATGTTTCCGATTCGCGATGTTCAATCGCGGACGGTCGGCTTCGGCGGGCGCATCCTCCCCGATTCCCCCTATGCTGCACGTGGCCCGAAGTATTACAACTCCAGCGACACGCCCCTATTCAGCAAAAGCGATCTCATCTTCGGTATCGACCATGCGCGTCACGCCGGATCGACGGCCGGTTTCCTAGCCGTCGTCGAAGGTTACACCGATGTAATGATGGCGCATCAGTCGGGGATTCCGAACATTGTCGCAGCAATGGGCACCGCTCTGAATGCCCGCCACGTCGCGCAACTTCGACGCTACGCGAACAAAGTCGTGCTACTATTCGATGCCGACGAAGGGGGCAACACGGGCGTCGATCGCGCGCTGGAGATTTTCATCAGCCACGACGTGGAACTCGCGATTGCGACCCTGCCCGAAGGCCTCGACCCTGCCGATTTGCTCTCGAAACCCGACGGGAAAGAGATCTTCCAGAAGGTGCTGCTCAATGCGGTCGATGCGCTCGATTTCAAACTGAATCAGCTGTTTGCGAAGAATCCGAACCCGAACATCGAAACGACGCGGCGGATGCTGGATGCGATTCTCGGTGTGATTGCGATGGCCCCGAATGTACCGAACCAGTCGGCGCAACTCAAACAGGAACTGATCCTCACGCGGCTCTCACACCGGATGGGTATCGAATTAAAAGTCGTGCGTTCGCGGGTGAAGGAATTGCAGGTCGAACGCCGCAAACTGGAGCAGCGTAACGCCAGCCGTGCGATACCCGTCATGCCCGCGGCCGCACGCATTCTGACCCCTGAAACGCCAGAAATCGTGGGTAAACTATCGGGTTCGGCACCGGTGCTCGAACGTCAGCTGTTGCAGATATTGCTTGCGGAACCGGGCCTCGTTCCCGATGCGAAAGACCATGCCCCGGCGGAACTCGTTTCGCACTCGGGCTTGAAACGGATGCTGATTGAACTGTACGCTCTGCACGATATGGGCATTCCACCCGACCTCGACGGCCTCCGGGTTCGATTGCTCGACCGGCCCGACCTCGCGTCGGTGGCGATGGACCTTCAACAAGTCGGACGTGGCATTCCCGACCGGCAGTTGTACTTTAAGAAGGTCATCGCAGGTTTTGGGAAACAACGGGTCGATGCCGACACGAAGTCGGTGAAGGACCAGTTGAACGCGGTCGGCACGGACGATGCTGCCGCAATCGAACTACTTCGACGCTTGCAGAATCGCGATAAGCCGAAGAAGTAGCTAACGACAGGGATGGTCATCATGATTGCATTCCGTTCGCCCCGTTCGGAGTCTTCCGACTCCGAGCCGAAGTATGGTACGGGAGGGTTAGGAATGGACGACAAAACCGAAGACGTGCTGAAAGTGCTCATCGAGCGCGGCAAGCAATCGGGGTCGCT
>JANXNT010000647.1 GCA_025353985.1 Limnoglobus sp. | reverse complement strand
TCAACGCTTATTTCCCCCTGTTCATTCCCAAGAGTTTCTTTCAGCGCGAAGAGCAGATGGCCGAAGGGTTTGCCAAGGAATGCGCCGTCGTCACGCACTATCGCTTGAAATCGACAAATGGCAAAATCGAGGTCGATCCCGATGCCAAACTCGAAGAGGAATTGATCGTCCGCCCTACCTCCGAAACGATCATCTGGCGGACGTACAAGGACTGGATTCAAAGCTATCGCGACCTGCCGTTGCTGATCAATCAGTGGGCGAACGTGGTGCGTTGGGAGATGCGGACGCGGTTGTTCCTGCGCACGGCGGAGTTCCTTTGGCAAGAAGGGCACACCGCGCACGCCACCGGTAAGGAAGCCGAAGAAGAGACGCACCGCATGGTTCACGTGTACCAGACGTTTGCCGAAGAGTTCATGGCAATGCCGGTGCTCGTCGGGCCGAAGACCGATGGCCAGAAGTTCCCCGGCGCGATTTATACGCTCTGCATCGAGGCACTCATGCAAGACGGCAAAGCGTTGCAAGCGGGGACGAGCCACTTCCTCGGGCAGAATTTCGCGAAGGCATTCGACGTGAAGTTCAAGAACGAAGCGAACAAGGAAGAGTATGCGTGGGCGACGAGTTGGGGCGTGTCCACGCGGCTAATCGGCGGCCTGATTATGACGCACTCGGACGACAACGGCTTGGTCGTGCCGCCCCGATTGGCTGCCACGCACGTGGTGATCGTGCCACTGGGCAAGAACGATGCGGAGCGCGGCCCGAGCATTCTCGCCGCCGAGAAACTCGCCGCGGAAATCAAGGCGATCCCACGCGACGACTTCTACAGTTACGAGCCGATCTCGGTCATCATCGATCGCAACTTCGACAAGATGCCGGGCTTCCGGTACGCGGAACACGAAATCCGCGGCGTGCCCGTTCGCATCGAGATCGGGCCGAAGGACATCGAGAAATCGGCGTGTGCCGTCGCCCGCCGCGATGTACCCGGCAAGGAAGGCAAGCAGTTCGGCGTGCTCCTCACCGCCGCTGCCGCACACGTCGATGCGCTGCTGCGCGACATTCAAAAATCGCTGTTCGAGAAGGCCAAAGCCCATCGCGCCCGCACCACCCGCACCGCAAACAGTTACGACGAATTCAAGGCGATGATCGAACAACCGGGGTTCATTTACGCACACTGGGACGGCACCGGCGAAACCGAAAACAAGATTCAGGAAGAGACCAAGGCCACGATCCGCTGCATCCCGTTCGACGGCCCACCCGAACCCGGCGTCTGCATGGTCACGGGCCAACCGAGCGCGAAGCGCGTCGTCTTCGCCCGTGCGTACTAACCGGTGACACCGCGATGGCGAAGCAATACGATTCGACGTTGAAGACGTTGCTCGACGACTATGCGATCGATTGGATCGACTGGCTCGCACCGCGTCTGGGGCTGCCGTCCACGCTCGATGTCGAACCGCTCGATGTCAACCTAACGACGGTACAAGTCGAAGCCGACAAGGTCTTTCGCCTGAAACATCCGGCAACGGGACTGTTGCACATCGAGCCGCAA
>JANXNT010000624.1 GCA_025353985.1 Limnoglobus sp. | reverse complement strand
AGGTTTGGCCCGTCGCTTCGACGATGCCTCGTAGGCCCGTGATGAGGATTTCCCGACCGACGATAACCGTGACCATCCACGGGAGAATGCCTGCGGACAGTATCGGGATGAAGTAAATGAACGCGCCGCAGATGAGGAATTTATCGGTAAGCGGGTCGAGGTTTCGGCCAACGAGCGAGACTTGATTCCAGCGCCGCGCGAGCCAACCATCGAGCCAATCGGTGAGTGTCGCCACGAGGAACACGCCG
Organism: Limnoglobus sp.; assembly: GCA_025353985.1. Taxonomy (GTDB): domain Bacteria; phylum Planctomycetota; class Planctomycetia; order Gemmatales; family Gemmataceae; genus Limnoglobus. Next base: position 10,956 of record JANXNT010000624.1, on the reverse strand, counting down.
AGGCCCGCGAGCCATAATTGGTAGTTCATGCACGCGAAAAGCACGACCCCAAGTGGGATGCGCGAGAGCGAAAGCAGGTTCGGCAGCGACGTTAACGACATATCGCGGTTTTACGGTAAAGCGCGCAAACGGGGAGAGGCGTGTCTCCGAGTCGCTTTCGCGTCTACCTTACGGCCCCTGGCTGCGTGTGGTGGCGAGTGCGGCGCGACGCCATTCCTCGTCGAGTTGCTTGGAACTGGCGAAGCCGTATTGCCGTTCGAGCGCTTTGTCCATGCCGTAGCGTTGGCTGTCGCGGATGAACATCGTGAATGCCTTCTCGCCCTTTTTGCGGACCATCCAATCGACTAACGACACACTCTCGATGTAAAAGGCGGTCACGTGTTCGGGCTTCTGCGGGCCGTTCATGTCTAAAAGTGCCGTGATTGCGAACAGTTCGCCGGCCTTGTGGCAACGCGGTAACGTCTGGATGCAGCGCTCGGTTTCCGCACCGGACGCACTCAGCACGGCCATGCCGAGCGAGGCCCAGAGCGGCGGTGCGCGCGTCGGGAACAAGTCGGCTAGCACGATGTGTGCGAGTTCGCGAGGGAGCGCTTCTTCGAGGTGCGCGTCATCGTCGAGCCGCAGGTCGATGCGGCGCGTCGTCACTTGGCCATCGTCGAATTTTACGATGGCGTGCCCTGTAGCGGCGGCGGGCTGTGCGGTGCCTTTGGCGAACGCGATGGCGGTCGTGTGCAACACGATCTCGCACTTCGGCGTCCAGGTTCCGGATGCGGGGCCGGACCACTTCGCGAAGGTGGCCGCACGCGACTCGCTCGCCTTCTTGGCCACCGCTTCGGCAACGTCCTTGCTGCCTTGAAAGCGCACGATAAAACTCTCGGTTTCGAGCGAAAACCAGCCGGTTTCGGGTACTGGCGTCGGTGCGGTGGGCTTGATGCCTACGAATGCGTTTGCCACCGGTTTGCCGCCGATGGTGGCGACGATCGTTTGCCCCGCTTTCTGCAATTCGGCGTAGTTCGGCGCGAGTTTCAGTGCCTCCTCGATCTCGGCAATCGTCTCGGTTTTCGTGCGGGCGTCGCCCTGCGATTTGTTCCACTTATCCGCAGCCACTTTGACGCGGCAATACGCCCACGCGGCCAGTTGATCTTGCGACATTTCCACGCGGCTGGCGAACGCCATCCCGAAGAACTTCGCGGCATCGGCGAACTGGCTCGGCTGCGTCTTGGCTTGGTTGAACGACTGTGTGGCTTGTGCGAGCGGTTCGGCCGCAATGGCCGAAAGCGTGCCGACGAGTAGCGCAATGAGGGAGAGCAATCGCAACATAGCATCGCATCCGTGCGAAATGGAGAGTCGCCGGGCAGCAGAATCCGTTCCGCTGCGTGTCGGCATAATCGAAATGAATCTTTAACCGAATCCGAAAAATCGCACAAGCGGAACTCGCTTTTCGGCTCTCATAACTGACGCCCATAAAAGACAGGAGTTCACCACGAAAAACACGAATTACACGAAAAGGAAAGCGCAATTTTGAAATCCTTCACGGGGTTACGTGATACGGATCGTTGGAAACTACTCGTGCTTGTGGCTGTGCTTCTCACTTCAGGGTTTTTCAAAGCCAGCACGTTGTGAAAATTTTCGCCTGTTTTTTTTCACATGGCCGCCCTATGATGAAATTACAGGTGGAAAAGTTCGCTCCGATTGCGAGATTTGGCATGCAAGCTGAGAAGTTTGGGCAGTTCAAGACAGGGCTTTTGGTTCCGATCAAGATTAATGAGCGGCGGAATGACTACGCATTCTCTCCCAACCCACTTCCGGCAGATTGGGCTCCAGATGTGAAATTATGGCCGCTGATTACAGAGGCGCGTGCGGCCGTCTCTGCTCTGGACGGCGCTGGCGGAATCCTTCCGAATCCTTCGCTTTTATTCAGACCACTCCAGCGCCGGGAAGCCATCAAGTCCAACAGGATTGAGGGCACCTACGTTTCTGCGGAGGAGATGCTGAGGTACGAGGTACACAAGAGTCTAAACAAAGATTATCACGGCGAAAAAATTAATGACTGGCAAGAAGTGATGGAGTATGACTTGGCCATAGGAGTAGGATGCGAAAGGATTGCACAAGGTGATCCATTGGATCGCAAGTTGATTTGCGACCTCCATAGCAAGCTATTAAGCGGTTCCCGTGGCAAGTACAAGAGTCCCGGTCATTTCCGCGATGGCCAGGTCTATGTATCCGGGAGCAGATATATTCCACCAACGGCAGACTTGATAGAGTCTCAGTTTGCCAATCTCGAAGAATACCTCACATCCGCTCACTGCGATCCGCTCGTCCGCGCATTTATCGCACACTATCAGTTCGAGGCTATCCACCCCTTCAAGGACGGCAACGGTCGGTTAGGAAGGCTTCTCCTCTCACTCTGCATTTATAAGTGGCTAGGCCATTCTCACGCATGGTTGTACCTTAGCGAATACTTCGAAAAGAATCGTGCCGAATACATTGATAGGATGTTTAATATAAGCACAAACGGCAATTGGGAAGAGTGGATTGAGTTCTGCCTGTTGGGCACAATTGAGCAGGCGAACTCGGCTCTAGACAAATGCAGAAAGTTAAACGACATCAAGCGGAGATACGAGCAAAAATACAGTCAATTAAGCCCTAGGATGGGGCTGATAATTAATGGGTTGCTATCTATACCATACACTGATGCTGTTCAGCTCTCGCGAGATCTTGGCGTTTCGCGTCCGACAGCACAGGCGGATATACTCAAGCTATGTGAAGCAGGCGTACTGAAACATCTTCCGGGAACGTCGCGGCCGAAGGCTTACTCCGCCAGTGAAATATTTGAAATCGCGTACGACTAAACTCCGTTCCGCCTGCCAGGCGGAAGTTTCGTTACATCAGTTTCGCGAAGTCGCGCCAGCCGATCCAGAAGCCGAGGCCGATGAGGATCGCGAATAGCCCGAGGAACAGGCCGCAACGCAACAGGAATGTGCGACGCTGCACTGCGAGTTCCATCTGCGGGTTCTCCGCGAGGTCGACGAGAAAGTGAATCCGCTCGGCGATGGTGCCGTGCTGCCACGACTTTAACATCGCCCAAAATCGCTTGAACAACGGTAGGCGTTTGCGCGCACTGGCAGCATCCATCCCGTTCATGTCGGCGACTCGCTCCAGTGCGCGAATCATCGCGTTGACGCCATCGCGCGTGACTGGCAACCCGCCGGATACGACGCGGCACCCGTAGATGTCCGCTTGCCTTTCGCAGCGCCGCGACAGGAAGCCGAACACGACGAAAATGTACGCGCCGAGTGCCGCGAGCGGTGGCAGACCCGCCCACGGTTCCCAGGCGCGAGCGTCGATCCATTCGGCATGAACCGCCTCGTGGAACAGCACGCCGACACCGACGGCGGTGGCGACCGCGCTGACCGTGAAGAACGCGGCGTAGTACGGAATGTGCCAATGTTTCGCGTGGCCGAGTTCGTGGCCGAACACCGCATCGAGTTCGTCCGGCGCGAGCGTGTCGAGGAGTTTATCGGTGAACACGATATAGCGCGCTCGCGGTAACACACCGACGACGAGCGCGTTCGCCATGCCGCCGCGCGTGGGCCAAATCAGCAGATCGCGGTAGCGGAACTTCCAGGTTTTCGCGAGTGATTCGAGGCGGTCGCGATCCGGCCCGGCGGGCATCGGTTTTAACCCGAGTACGGGCCGCACCATCAGCGGCAGAAACACGAACAGCAACGGCACGACGAGCAACCCCGCCCACATCGTGATGTCGTGATCGGCCCATTCGGGCGCATACCGGATGAACGTCTGTTGCGCCGAGAACATGCCGACGGGAAACATCACGAGGAACGCAAACGGGCGAAAGTTGTACGCGAAATGCCCGTACCGCGTCCAGAACGAATGCAGTGCCGTGCCGATTGCGCTTTCGTGGAAGGCGCGTTCGGCGTCGTAGTGCAACAGCCAGATAATGCAGATCGTCAAAATGTACGGTGCGGGAACGAGCAGTTCCGCGAGCGGTGCGATCCGTTCGCGGCCATCGTAAAGAATGTGCGTGCGGTGCCAAACGCTCCAACCCCAGCCGAGGCCGACGATGGTAAGGATCGCAATCAGCAGGTTCGCGTAGCCGATGAGTCGTCGATAGCGGTTGTAGGCTGTGCCGACTTGCGCACGGCGTTCTGGGTCGTTCTTTAATGCCGATGTGGTCCATCGCGTGAGGATGGCCGTCGCGCCGATCGGCAACAAAAACAGGAACGCGGTGAGGCCAACACTCCCGCTCGCCCCGATGCGAAACGGCGGCGCAGGCCACGGCACCTTCGCACACGCCGCCGTTAACAGAAGCACAATCAATATCGGCATCGCAACAAGTCTTCCAGAGGCAGTGTGCCGAACCGCACGTTAGCGGTTTTCAAATTATACGCACGGCTAAACCAAGAGTTTTTACCCCAACGGGGTTACATCTGTTAGCCCAGGGTTAGACGTCTTCGTCGTACCCTGGGGACTACGTTGACGACACGCGCCGGTGTGGCGTGCTGGCGCGATATTGTACCAACCGCGTGCGATAATCGTCAGCGAGGCCCGTTGTCGGCGGCATGTCGGTGGCGGGCGTGGCCTCGGCGAGTGCGATGGCTTTTTCGATCCAGTGGATCGCTTTCGGGAAGTCGCCCGTTTCGGCGTACGCGGCGGCGAGCGTGTCCATGTGGCCGTGTTCTTTCCAGTGGCCTAACTCGCAACAGCGTGTGGCGAACTCGATGGCCTGCGTGCCGTTGCGTATCGTGGCGTCGGGCGATGTCGCCCAGATCCACGCGATTTGGTTGTAGCACGGCACGGACTCCGGATCGCGTTTCAGCACCTGAAGTTGATCGGCCACCGCGAGCGCATCGTCGCCTTTGCGGTAGTGCAACCCGGCCCGCAGTGCATAGGCACTCTGGCGATTCGGATCGGCGGCGAGGATGTCGTTGAGTTCGACGAGCGCGCGGTCCCAGTCACGAAGTTCGATGTCGCACATCGCGCGCAATTCCAACGCAATTGGCATTTTCGGCGACAGCGCCAAGATGCGTTCCGCCCCATCGCGGGCTTCGGCGTAATCGCGCATTTGCACTTGGATCATCGCGCGTTGCAAGATCGCGGCGACATCGTGCGGGTCGCGTGCAGACGCTTCGGCGAAGTCGGCCATCGCCCCGGCCCGGTCGCCCATCGCTTGTCGCGCCGCCGCACGCGCCTCGAAAGCCAGTGCAAAATCGGGGTTGGCGATCAACGCGAGGTCGGCATCTTCGATGGCGGCCGCGAAGTTCCCGCACTCGGTGTGCAACTTCGAACGCCGCGCCAGATACTGCTCCGCGTTCGGCGGATCCATCCGAATCGCGGTCGCATAATCGCTGAATGCCGTCGTGGAATCGCCGCGCTCCGCGTGGCAATGCGCCCGAATCGCGTGAACATCCGCGCGGCCCGGATCGAGTTCCATTGCCGAGTTGCAATCGAGGGCCGCATCGTCGAAACGCTTCTGCTTCAGCAGTTCGCCCGCACGTTCGGCAAGCAGTTGGGCATCGGTAGGCAACAGGCGAATCGCGGTGTCGTAATCGGCGATCGCCTTCGCGCGGTCGCGCATCGCGAGATACGCTTTCGCCCGATAGCGATACCCACTTGCCACGCGCGGCTGAAACGCGATCGCGCGAGTGTAACACTCGACGGCTTCGCGGAAATCGCCTTGCTGGAAAGCGTCGAATCCGCGTTGGAAGTACGCTTGCGCCTCAGTCGACATGGTCGTTCCTCCGGGGCGAATTACAGATCGAGCGGCTTCACGCTTCGGCTGAAGAATCGGTCGAGTGTGGCCTTGCTCGCGTCGCCGGTCTTCATTCCTTCGGTGAAGTATTTGATGCGCTGATCGTCGCGTCCGTGGGTGAACGATTCGGGCCACGATTTGCCGCGCATCTTCTCTTGGATGCGGTTATCGCCGATCGATTTTGCCGTTTTCAGCGCGGATTCGATGTCGCCCTTTTCGACGATCCGGTAATTCTTGTCGGCATGGAAGGCCCACACACCCGCAAGGTAGTCGGCCTGTAATTCGAGGCGAATCCCCGAGTTTTCGCCTTCGCGTGCCTTGAACTGATCGACGAGTTCGTTGTACCCGAGCAAGTTTTGCACGTGATGGCCGACCTCGTGTGCGATCACGTAGGCTTTAGAGAAGTCCGCCTTGGAGCCGCCGAGTTTCGTTTCGAGTTCATCGAAGAACGTCGGGTCGAGGTAGACGCATTTGTCGCCGGGGCAATAGAACGGGCCGACGGCCGATGGCGCGTTCCCGCATTTGGTGTTTACTTCGTCGGAGAACAAAATCATCCGCGGTTTTTCGTATGGCTTACGGTAGTTTTCGGGTAACAACTTCCCCCAGACTTTCTCGGTCATCCCGAGAATCGAGGCCGAAAATTCTTTCATCTTGTCGTTGGGCGGCGGCCCCGCTTGCTGCTGTTGTCCGCCACCCGCGAGCGCGCCCGCGACTTTCTTGGCCTGATTGGGGTCGATGCCCATGAAATATGCCACGGCCATGATGAGCATCACGCCGATGCCCCCTCCCGCCGCCATCGCGGGGCGACGACTGCCGCGCGTGTCTTCGACGTTCTCGCTCTGTTCCTGATCTTCCCACTTCATGATGTTGCTCCTAAATCGCTGGCGTTCAAATCTCTCGCTACACCGTACGCCGAATTGCGTGCCCGATCAAGAAGTCGGTGCGGCCACAGCGTGTTTCTTGAGGTCTTCGAGATCGACGAACTCGAGCGCCGAAATGTGCGTCGCTTCGAGCACGATCGGTGCGGCGGCGTTCGCTTCCATCGCGTCTTTCCAGCGTGTCACGCAGACGCACCAGCGGTCGCCGGGGCGTAAACCGGGGAAGCCGTACGCGGGGTTCGGCGTGCTGAGGTCGTTGCCCACCGCTTTGGAGAAAGCGAGAAACTCCGCCGTCACGTGCGTACAGACGAGGTGCAGGCCGCGATCTTCCGCGCCGGTGTCGCAGCAGCCGTTGCGGTAAAAGCCGGTCAGCGGTTTCGTCGAGCACGATTGCAGCGGAGTGCCGAGGACGTTTTTTGCAGTGGACACAGTAAGCTCCGAACTCGCCGCGATGGGGCCACATCGCGGCACGTGGGGTAGGGTTTACGAAGGAAGCAAATCCTTCACGGCATCGCGTTCTTCGAGCAATTCTTTCAATGTCGCTTCGAACATTTTCTTGCCGTAGGCATCGAGCGGGACGCCTTCGGTGACGGTCCAATTTCCCTTGCCGTCGTTGGTACACGGGTAACCGAAAACGAGGCCCGCCGGTACACCGTATTCGCCTTTGGAAACGACGGCTGCACTCGTCCAGTCGCCCTTCGGCGTGCCGGTAATCATCGTTTTCACGTGATCGATCGCACCGTTCGCGGCCGACATCGCGCTCGACAGTCCGCGCGCTTTGATGATCGCCGCACCGCGATTCTGGCACTGCGGCACGAACGTTCCTTCGAGCCACGCCCGGTCTGGAATCGCTTCCGTCGCGGCCTTTCCGCCGATCTTCGCGTTTGTGAAGTCGACGTATTGCGTGTTCGAGTGGTTGCCCCAGATCGTCACGTGCGTGACATCCGCATTCTTCGCGCCCGCCTTTACCGCGAGCGCCGACACCGCACGGTTGTGGTCGAGCCGCGTCATCGCCGACCAGCGATCCGCCGGAATGTCTTTGCCGTTCAGGTACGCCACGAGGCAATTCGTGTTGCACGGGTTCCCAACGATGAGAATCCGCACGTCACTCGCCGCGTTGGCCGCGAGCGCTTTGCCCTGTCCGACGAAGATTCTGCCGTTCAAACCGAGCAAATCCTTGCGTTCCATCCCCGGCCCACGCGGAGCCGCACCGACGAGCAATGCATAATTCACGCCATTGAACGCCGTCGCCGCATTATCCGTCACGACGACATCGAGCAGCGTCGAAAAGCCGCAATCGAGCAACTCCATCGCGTTGCCTTCGGCAATTTCCAAAGGTTGCCGCGCTGTTGGCGATGGTGCCGTCCAGCCGTCCTTTTTGGGGATTTCGAGTAGGTGCAAAATCACCTTCGTGTTCGCGCCAAACACCTCGCCCGACGCCAGCCGCGCCAGCATGGCATACGACACATTGCCACCCGCCCCAGTCACGGCCACTTTCACAGTTTGCGACACAGCAAAACCCCCAGAGAGTACGAAACAGTTCGCGATAGTTACAGATACGCCACAAACGAACGACCGCAAGGGCGCGAGGCGGCGCACACGGTTAGCTTTGACACTTTCAACGCCTTGCGATAACCTGTCTGAGTGGGAGATGTGAAAATGAAAGCTCTAGTACGGGTGCAGTTCGCTATGGAATCGCTGCCGAAACGAATCACGATCCATCCGCTTCAATGCGGCGGTCGACCATGCGTGCGGGGTATGCGCATCCGCGTCAGCGATGTGCTCGACCTTCTCGCCGCCGGCCTCTCAAGCAAAGAAGTCGTTGCCGAACTCCCCGATCTCGAACTGGAAGATGTCGCTGCGTGTCTACGTTTTGCGAGCGCCAGATCGTCGCGCGTAGAGGCCGTAGCGTGACGATATGGCTTGACGCACACTTGTCGCTATCCATCGCACCTTGGCTGGCAACAACATTCCGCATCGTGGCGATACCCGTCCGCGATCTCGGTTTGCGTGAGGCTCAAGATTCCCCTATCTTTGTAGCGGCAAAGACTGCGGACGTCGTAGTGATGACCAAGGACGCCGACTTCGCCGAGATGGTGGAACGACTCGGTTCGCCGCCACAAGTTCTCTGGCTCCGATGCGGCAATACCTCGAACGTGGCACTTCGCGACCTTCTGACTCGCGAGTTACCAGCGGCGATCATTCGATTGGAAGCGGGTGAGCCTTTGGTCGAAATTGGCAACGACGTTGACGGCCCATAAACTCATCTATCGGCATCTTTACACGCTATCGTGACAGCCCGCAACTTCAAAACTTGCACCGCAGGCTGGCACGAGCGACCGCAATTGACGCGATCTTCCATTTCGACTAAGGCACCGCTTCTTACTCGCGAAATATCGACGGGATCCATCGAAATGCGCTGCGGCCTATTCGTTGCTTTCATGCTGATGGGTTGTGCCACGCCGGCGACGTATCGAGCGGCTACGTTGCCGCGCTACCTCACGGACGAGCCGAGCGTGGCTGCGCCGCTGCCTGTGGTCGCGATTGCGATTGCGACACCCTCGAGCGCGAAACCCGATCTGACGTTGCCCGATGTCGTGCGCGAATGCGTGCTGAATAACTTTCGACTTAAAGTCGGTGCCGAACGCGTGAAGCAGATCGAGGGCGATTCCCTCACCGAATCGCTGATTCCGAACTGTCAGTTGACCACCGATGCGCAGTTGATTCCGATCACGGCAGTGAACTTCGACAACCAGGCGGGGCCTCCGCAATTCGATGCGCTGCTGACGGTGCCGATCGATTGGTGGTTGTTCGGCAAGCGCGTGGCCGCACGCGCCGCAGCCCGGCTCAACGTCGATGTCGCCGAAGCCGATTTCGCCGACCAACTCCGCCGCGAAGTCGCCCGTAGCGTGGACACGTTTTACGATGCACTCGAAGCCGACGAGTTCGTCAAACTCGCCGAAGAGGATTTGAAAGCGCTGCAAGGTCTGGAACTCGATGCGATCGAGCGGGGCAAAAAAGATCCGAAAGCCGTCGTCGAAGAGAAGCGGGTGAAACTCGCCGTACTCGATGCCCAACGCGAACTGCGGCGACGACGTGCGGCAGCGGAGACTTCGAAAGCCAAGCTGCAATCGCTAATCGGGCGGCCAACCGACACGCCCGATTTCAATGTAAAAGGCACGCTTTCCGTCAAGCAGGCGGCACCCGGAATCACGGTAACGCAGGCGTGGGAACTGGCGTTGCAGCATCGCCCGGACCTGCGTGCGGCCGAGCGCACTGTCGCCGCCACTGCCGCCGCCGTCACCCGCGAACGCAGCCGGGGCAAGCCGCAAGTCTCGATCAGCACCGGCCCCAACTATCAGTATCAACAGCGCATCACGGGGTTCCGCAACGCGCTCCTTTGGACGGTGGCGGTCAACTCGACACTGCCATTCACAGACCGCAACCAAGGCCGCATCTACACCGCAGAAGCCGCCGCACGGGGCAGCGTAGCAAACCTCGGCGCGATCACCGCCGATGGCCGCGCCGAAGTCGAACAAGCCGTCGCCGAATACACCGAAGCGCTCAACGGCATCACCAAAGACGACGTCGATTCCCTGCGAATCGCGCGGGAAGTCCGCATCACCATTCTGAAATCGTACCGCACCGGCGAGCGCGATTTGCTCGATGCCCTCGATGCCGAGCGTGCCTATCGCGACCGCGTCCGTTCGACACTCGGAAACTTAACCGACTACTGGCAAGCCCTCAACCGCCTCAACGCCGCCGTCGGTCTACGCATCCTGACCGCACAAGAATCCGAAACCGAATCGATTTTGGAAGAAGCGACGCGCCCAGATAAGTGATGCCAATCCCGTTTAGCCACGCCGCGTAGTCTTCGGAACGAAGCGCGTAGGCACGGCGTATCGGTGAGTTCGCAATTCGCGCTTCGCTGCGCAAAGCCTACGCGGCGCGGCTAAACGAATCCCGATTCGTCATCCACCGCCAGATGACGTTCCTGGTGCGGTGCGATTGTTTGCCGCGCGATCAGTTCGCAACGGTGGTGATACAGCACCGCGAGTAGTTCTTCGTCGTCGATGTTTCCCAACGAGCGGCCCGTTTGATCTTCGCCCAAAAAACCGAGGTGAGCGAAGAGTTGACCGAGTCGAATGTCGGGAGACAGACCAACAACTTCTGCCAAAACGGACAAGGCTTCGCACTGTGTTGGTGGCATCATAGGGGTTCTCCCAAGTGATGTGAAGTTGGGCTTTCTGTCGCATTTCAGCGAAAACGATCATCTGATTTCCGTTACCCACTTGCTCCCCTTCG
>JANXNT010000576.1 GCA_025353985.1 Limnoglobus sp. | reverse complement strand
CAGTACATGGACTTCCTGCGTAACCGCATGTTCCGCGAATCGCTGCTCGTTCATAGCAAGCTGAACCCGAACTGGTCGGTACAGCCCGAAGTGCTGCGCGTGATGCACGTGGCCAGCAGCGCGAAACCGGTCGCAGAACCGGCCGCGCTGACCAGCGACGAAAACGTGCAGTATCGTTCCGGTGGCGGAATGCAGATGGCCACGAATCGCCCGCTTCTGAAGGCCGCGATGAAGGTCATGAACGAAGCCTACCCCGGCACCGTGCCGTTCGATGTGCTGCGGAAAACGTCGCGCGAAATGATCGGCGGCGATGGCACCGACCCGAAGATTATTGCCGAAGATACGCAAACCGTCGCGATGGGGCTTTTGAACTGCTACATGAGTTCGGACCTCGTCGAATTGCACGGAATGCCGATCACGTACGCAAAGACCCCCGGCGAATTGCCGACCGCATGGCCCGTGGCACGGATGCAAGCGACACGCGGTGGTTCGGTCACGAACCGACGCCACGAAGTGCTTCGTCTAAACGACCTCGACCGGCATCTGGTGCCGTTACTCGACGGTAAGAGCGACAAGACCAAGATCATCGAAGGGCTAGCGAAAGTGGCTGCTGCCGGTGCGCTGAACGTCCAGAAAGACGGCATCACGCTGTACGATCAGGCGGATATTCAAACCGCACTGAAGTCGGTCATCGATCAAGCACTGCAACAGGCCGCCGATAAGGCGCTGTTGGTGTAAAAAACGAGAAAGCCCAGCGATGACCATCGCTGGGCTTTCATTCGCCGCAAATGGCTCGCGCATTCGTTACCAACTCGCGGCACTCGTCGGCTGTCGGTTCCTGGCCGGCAAATTTCATGCGGTCGCATTTCGATAGCACCTCGCGGACCACTTCGCGCGTGCGTTCGTCCCAGTTCGTGGAAACATCCGTAAGCTCGGCGGTCGTTTGCTGTTTCGCGGGCAGTCCGAAACGCGATTGCACCCAGTCGCGGACGATTTCCGATAGCCGTTCCGCGAACGTGCGGCCATCGATTTCCCCAGCGATATGGCTGCGTTCGAGCGCATCGAGTTGTTGCGCCACCGTGGCGGCGAGCGTGGGCGTGACGGTCTTGCGGCGACGCAACGCGAACGCGATCAGCCCGGCTGCGATGGCCAGCCCGATCATCGCGATGGCGATGGTCGTTGGCCCGCGATCGTCGATAATTTCCGGCGGTACGTCTTCGATTCCCGTGATCGGCCGTGCCTCCGCAGCGTTCGCGGCGGTGATGCTCGTTTGCACTTTCACCGTATGCGTCGGCCACTCGACCGACTTCGCCATCGCGCCGGATTTCACTTCGATCGGTGCGAACGCCAACGGCAATTCCCCCGCCTGATATGGGTCCGCGCGGAACGTCTGTACCCAGCGTTCCTGCCCGTCGGCTTGCTTTTCCAGCGATGCCGGACCGTTCGGGCGGATACGCCACGCCGCTGCCGATTCCGGTAACAGCCATTCTTTCGGCGGCGACACGACCAGCGGTGCATTGCCTTGCAGCGTGGCGGTGACGGTCACCGATTCCGAAAGTCGCACGGTGGTTTTGTCGAGCGTCAGCGTGACGGCGAGCGGGTTCATCGCCCCCTCCGACGACGTTCGCGTAACCGGAAGAACCGCGTCAGCGCATCGAGGTGCTTACCATCGGTATCGAGGTCGATGAGGTCGATCTGTGCGGCGCGCGTCAGTTGCGTGAAGGCATCGCGGCGCACTTGCGATTTGGCTGCGAATTGTTCACGGAAGCGGCGATTATCGGTGTCGATCAAGCGTTGTTCGCCCGTCTCGGCATCTTCGAGCCGCACCAACCCGGTTGCGGGAAACGTATATTCGCGGGCATCGCCGGTCCGTACCGCGATCAGGTCGTGTTTGCGTGCCGCACGGCGAAACGGGTCGGCGAAATCGGCATCGAGAAAGTCCGAGACGACGAACACAATCGCACGCCGTTTCTGCACTTTGTTCAAATGATCGAGCGCCGCCGCGAGGTTCGTGCCGGGGTGTTCTGGGGCGAAGAAAAGAATGTCGCGGAGTAACCGCAAGACGTGCCGCGTGCCTTTGCTCGGTGTGACGTAGCGTTCCACGCGATCCGTGAACGCGAGCAACCCGACGCGGTCGTTGTTGCCAATGGCGCAGAACGCGATGAGGGCCGCGACTTCCGCTGCCACCGCACGCTTCTGATACGCCCCCGTGCCGAATCGCTGGCTCGCGGAAACATCGACGAGCAGTACGAGTGTCAGTTCGCGTTCTTCGATGTATCGCTTGATATACGCGGTACCCATGCGGGCCGTCACGTTCCAGTCGATACCG
>JANXNT010000541.1 GCA_025353985.1 Limnoglobus sp. | reverse complement strand
ATCGTCGATTCGGTGTCGCCGAGGCTCGACGAGAGCATGTCGATATGCCACGTCGCGGGCACATCTCGCGACTCGAGCGGCGTGAGGTTCAGCCGGTACGAGTGTGGCCTGCGGAGTGGCTTGCGGTACCGTGCGAACATGGTTCACTCGGGAGCGAGTGGATGAGTTTGCATCATCGTATGCATTCGCCTCGGGTAGTGTCAAGTGAATTCACGGAAAGCTTTCACGAATATTTTGAGTTCGTCGCGCACCCACACGAAAATTCAAAGTCAATAAGTTCTAGATGATTTGACGTAAGTCGGAATTGTGCAGTGCGCACGGACGTACCCAAAAGTGCGCCGAAATGACTCAGAAGTGCGCGCAAATGACATAGAAAAGGCGCGCACGGTCGATTTTTGGTCGCATAGTGACGCGAAAAGGTCGGTACTTGCGGAGTGTGCCTGGCGAGAGAGTGTCGACGTAAATCACGACAGGTATGCAGGATACGGCAAAAATAAGCGAAACGCATCCGTGATTTGCGATCAAAAAGTGGCATTTTAAGACAAAAAAACACCCGAAAACATGATTTTTTAGACTCAGCAATTCGGACTTACGTCGATTATGAGATGCCACTTCGCACCGGAACGAGTGGGTTTACCGTAAGATGGCTCCACTAACCTGGAGCCGAAATGGAACCGCAACTTGCCTCGGATGAATCGCCAGACCCTCATAGTCGACGCGCACAGTTCCGCACGGCGTGGCCGTGGGTGCTGTGTGTGGTCGGCCTCGATTACCTCAGTTCGTTGGCGTATACCTCGTCGATTGCCTTCACGGCCGCCGGGCGATTGACCCCGCTGGTTACGCTACTCGTCGTGGTCGTCACACTGTTTCTGGCGCTGCCGGTGTACTGGTATATCGCGGGCCGATCGCCGCACGGTGGCGGTTCGACGGCCTTGCTGGAAAGGGCGATTCCCGGCTGGTTCGGCAAGTTTCTCATCCTGGTTCTACTCGCGTTCGGCGCGGTCGATCTCGTGTTCACCCGCACATTCTCCGCCGCCGATGCCGCCGAGCATTTGATCCACAATCCGCAACCCGCGTGGCAACATCTCCTGAACTTCGCCACGGCCGAAGGCGAGACGCTGCGCCAGCAACTGCCGCCGAATATCCGTAACCGCACCGATGGTTTGTGGAAGCAACAAACCGTGGTGACGCTACTCGTACTGATCATCGGCGCGGTGGCGGGGCTGACGTTCTTTAAAGGATATACGCGGAACTTCGTGCGGTTGGCGGTACTCATCGTCGGCGTATATCTCGCGCTCACGTTCATCGTAATTGGCAACGGAATGTTGTATTTGCAGTCGCACCCGCAACTGGTGGAACAGTGGTGGGCGGACGTGGGAACGGGGAACTGGAAGCCGGACGCCGCGCCGAAAGCGATGACCGGCTGGCGGGATATTCTCGCGGCGTGCGTGCCGTTGTTCCCGTACATGGCGCTCGGGTTGAGCGGGTTCGAGCTGACGCTGATGGCGATGCCACTGATCCGCGGCAAAGCGAACGACGACCCCGGCAGTCCGCGTGGCCGCATCCGCAACACGCGGCGATTACTCGTCGTTGCGGCACTGCTGATGGCGTGCTACTTGCTCGCGTCGGCACTCGTGACCACGATACTCATCCCGCCAACCGCGATGATTACGGATGGGCAAGCGAAGCACCGGGCGCTCGCTTACCTCGCACACGGCGGCGCGCTGAACGATGGCACCACGGCGGTGGCGATCCACCCGGCATTCGGGCTGACGTTCGGTACGATCTACGACATCAGCACGATTGCGATTCTGGCGCTCGCTGGTCTCAGCGTGGCAATGACGCTTTCGCGCTGGATTCCGCCGTACTTGCAACGCCTGGGGATGGAGTTCGACTGGTCGGTGCGGTTCGGGGTGCTGGTGTGGTTGTTCGTCGGCGTGAAACTCGGCGTGACGGTGTATTACGGGGCGGATCTCGATGCGCAACGCGGGGCGTATTTGACATCGGTACTGGCGGTGTTCGCGTTCGCCGCGTTCGTTGCCGCCGTCGATATGTGGCAGAAACGCCCTGGCAAAAGCTGGCGCAAACTGTTCCGCACGCCGTTAATCTTCACGTTGGCGACGCTCGTTTTCGCCGCAAGCGGACTGCTGATCGCGTTCCAGCGACCGGGCGCGATGGTACTGGCAGGGGCGTTCATTTTGCTGGTGCTGGGCATCTCGATGGTGAGCCGTGCGTGGCGTTGCACCGAACTGAGACACACGGGGTTCGAGTTCGCCGATGCGGAAACCCAGCAAGAATGGCAGAAGCTGTGTGCCTCCGATTTCCCGATCCTCGTGCCGATTCGCCCCGGTGGCGACACGCTGCAACACAAGGAAATCGAGGTGCGAACGCTGCACCGCATCCCCGCGACGATCCCCGTGATGTTCCTGCAAGCCGAGATCGGCGACGCGAGCAACTTCGCCCAGAAACCGCTACTTCGGCTAACTCGCGAAAATGGCCGCGTGCTGATCCATATCTCGAACTGCGTCTCGATTCCGCACGCACTCGCCGCCGCCGCCATCGCAATCGGCTCATCGGGAGCGGTACCCGAAGTCCACTTCGGCTGGTCGGCGGAGAACCCGGTGTCCGCGAACTTGCACTTCGTGATGTTCGGTCACGGGAACGTACCGTGGCTGGTGTACACGCTGATCCGCGGCTCGAACGTGCCCGAAGACCGCAAGCCACGAGTGATCGTGGGGTGAGAAACAGGGATCGGGTATAACTGTAGCAGTGCAAACGAGACTGTTACGGGTACGATGGAAATTGAAAGCAGAAATCCATGAACATCACAGTCAAATTTCACGTGATGGCTCTCCCATCGTTTGCAGCGTGGCGTGCACTCATAAATTCACAGCCACCGCATGACCCGATGATGTACGATTTGATGTTGGATGCGATGCGCGAATGGTTTCGGAAAAATGACGGGCATCCACCAGAGAGTGTTTTCTGCCCGAAAATGGACCCGCCACGGTACGTCGCTCATTTCTCGTCGAATGTTTGGGTCCACTTCATTCGCAAGTTGTCGGATCGCGGTCGGACGATGCAAATCTACGTTATTGGAGTTGCAGATTCGGCTCCGCTCGTGTGAGGGTATCGAGTTGCGAGTCGGTCAAGCAGTCCTCCCAATCGAAATCGAGGTACGGCTTCATGATTTG
>JANXNT010000508.1 GCA_025353985.1 Limnoglobus sp. | reverse complement strand
TTTACGCCGATTAACATCAATTGTCACTTGTCTCAACGGCGCGCCAAAAATCGACCGAAAGCGCCTTTTCTATGTCATTCTGCGTCCTTTTTATGTCATTGCGCGCACTTTCTATGTCATTTCGCGACACTTTTGAGTACGTCCGTGCACGACACGAATTCCGACTTACGTCAAATCACCGAAAACCGATTGACTTTGCGAGATTGTGTAGAAGCGATGCAATCCCGTCGCCCGATTCGCGATTTTTGACGCCGGTTTGTTTGTACGACTTGCCGAACGGCATCGTGCCTTTGCTTTGCCGTAGCCGTCGAATTCGTCATAGACGCGGACGGAATCGACGATCCACTCGACGGGGAAGCCGTGTCGTTTTTGAAGTGAAACGCGAGTCACTTACAATTGGACGAGACGTGCGTTCCCGGAGTTCTTGTTCCCAACATCCAAGTGACGCCTTTGCCGGAAACTGATATGATTTCGAGATTCACTGCGTGATGTCGTTTCGTGGGGAGATCGTGCATGGCGATCACGTTTGCGTGTTCCGGATGTGGGGAAATCCTCGCTGCGGATGCCGAGTTTGCGGGATCGCAAGTGCGTTGCTCCGAATGCAACGTCGTGACGGTCGTGCCTGCAAAATCCAAGGCGAAATCGCCCGCAGAACCCGATGATTTCGGTGAAGATCGCCCCCGACGGCGTTCGCGCACCAAGAATACGCGGCCGATGTGGGTGTATGTATTACTCGGCCTCGGCGTGATCTTTGCGATCACCGCGTGCACGTGCGGGATCGTCGTCAACAACTTCAACAACCCGCGTTGGGATGCCGCCAAGCCGAACACCGATGGCGTCACCGTCGACGTTCCGAAACGCTTGAAGCGTACCGAAACGGTGCGGCGCGAACCGGGGCTGGGTGGATTGACGACGGTTCGCAGTACGAAATGGACGCGAACGATGGTCGGCCAACCGCTCGAAGTGTACGAACTCGCGAGTTCGGATATCCCCGCCGAGATGCCGGAAGAATCGATCGGGCCGTTCCTCGATGTCATCGGCAACGCGATGGTGCAAGCGGACAAGATGCGCGTCGTGAGCAAAAGCAAAGGCACGATGGGCGGCCAACCGAGCCGCATCTGGGTACTCGAAAAGAACGGCAGCAAAGGCACGATCCAAATGACCACGAAGGGCAAAACGATCTACATACTGATGGTCGCCGGCCCCGATTTCGCACCAGACAGTCCGAAGGTCCGGCACTTCTTCGACTCATTTCGCTTCGACGACGGCCAAGCCCCGCCACCGCCCCCACCAGAAGACGACGAGTAAATCGTAGCGATGCTACAGACCCGTCGAGATCGCTCGGCGGGCGTTTTGACGATATCCGAAATTGGCCAGGAGATATTCGGCAAACATGGGGAACCTCGCATTCCACATGCCGACGAGATTCTCCAGCACCAAGTCGGCGTATGTATCATTTGGCTTCATTCTTGCAAATGACCAACTGTAACCGTTCACGGGGTCAAATGACGATTTTTAAGGACTTTTTGCGTATCTGTTGCTGAAAATCGGTCCAAAACCGACCTTTTAAGGCAATCTCAGTCAAAAACAGCCTTGGATTTC
>JANXNT010000494.1 GCA_025353985.1 Limnoglobus sp. | reverse complement strand
CGAATCATTTCCCACGATGGTTCGACGATGTCTTTCCCGATGTAATCGGTGAAGAACTTTCGATCGTGATCGGCGAGTGTAGACCACCAACCGTTGGTTGTGTCGTTATCGTGGGTACCGGTGTAAACGATGGTGTGCGGTTCGTAATTGTGTGGCAAATACGGGTTGGTGACCGCGCCGATTGCGAACTGCAACACACGCATTCCGGGTAGATCGAACGCGATGCGGAGGGCATCGACATCGGGCGTGATGACACCGAGATCTTCGGCGATAAACGGCAGCCCGCCCAGATGTTCGCGAAGCGCATCGAAGAGGTGCCGACTGGGGCCATCGACCCATTTTCCGTTGCGTGCGGTCAACTCTGCCGCCGGGATATGCCAGGCTTGCGCGAAGCCGCGAAAGTGATCGAGGCGAATGAGATCGACGGATTTCAAAGCATGTCTCACCCGTGCCGTCCACCACGAATAGCCGGTCCGCTGCATGGCGTCCCAGTCGTAAATCGGGTTGCCCCAGTGCTGGCCGTCCTCGGCAAAATAGTCCGGGGGAACGCCCGCCACGACGCTCGGCCGACAGTGATCGTCGACGAGGAATTGATCCCGCCACGCCCAGACATCGGACGAATCGAGTGCCACGAAGATCGGGATATCGCCGACGATTGCGATCTTCTTTTCCGTGGCGTACGCCTTCAGTGCCGACCATTGCCGGTCGAACAAAAACTGGCCGACTTTGTGTCGTTCGATCTGCGTTCGCAGCGAATCGTGGAGTGCGTCGATGGTACCCCGGTCGCGGCGAATCAGTTCGCTCGGCCATGCGGTGAGTGCGTCGCCGTTGCGGGTTTCGCGGATCGCCATGAACATCGCGTAATCGTCGAGCCATCGCGATTCGCGCGAGCAAAAATCGTTGTGGTCGCTGCTAAGATGCTTCGCTTGCCCCGTGCGAAAGCGATCTGCCGCCGCCGCGAGTAATGCGTTCTTGAATGGCACAACCTTTGCTGAGTCGTAGGCATCGTTTGCGAAAGACTGCCCGGCCCAAAGCGATGGCGAAACAAGGCCATCGCGTTCGAGAAATTCCGGGCTGAGCAGGTTGATATTACCCGCAAATGCCGAAAACGATTGGTACGGAGAATCGCCGAAACCGGTCGGCCCGAGCGGTAAAATCTGCCAGACCGATTGTCGCATCGACGCAAGACAATCGACCCAGTGGAACGCCGACGGACCGAGATCGCCGACGCCGAACGGCCCCGGTAGGCTGGTGGGGTGCAAGAGCAGACCGGATGAGCGACGGTCAGCAACTTCGGGCATCGTGGAGTCTCAGTAGGGTTCGCGGGCCATACGCTCGCTTAAAATCATGATATGACCACCACAAGGGATGAATCGATGGCTTCGTTTGGTGAAGAACCGCAACCTCTCGTTCTCGGCCGCGATTACTACATCGAGAACGGCAACTGGGTATTCACGGCCGCGTATCACTTGCGGCGCGGGCAGTGTTGCGAAAGCGGTTGCCGCCACTGTCCGTACGGTTTCCCGTTGCCCGATGACACCGCGATTATTCCACCCGACAAAACACGGCCTTGAGGTAACGCCCTTCTTGGACATCGACCAGAAACGGGTGATCGCTCGCTGCCCCGGTGATTTTGAAAATCAGCAATTTGCGCGACGCCTGCCATGCCGCACGGCGCAACATCTCGATGAAGTCCGGCTCGCTGACGAGGCCCGTACACGAACACGTCAGCAGCACGCCACCGGGATTAATCACCTGCATCGCGAGGCGATTCATGTCGAGGTACTTCCGCAATGCGGAATCGATGTCGTCGCGATCGCGCGTCAGTTTCGCGGGGTCGAGGATCACAGCATCGAATCGTTCCTTGTTCGGGATCGCATCGCGTAGCCACGGGAACAAGTCGGCTTGAATGAACTTCATGGAGGCGTGATTGAGCTTCGCGTTCTGCTTCGCCATCTCGATGACTTTCTCATCGAGATCGAGGCCAACGACTTCGGCGGCATTGCCGATTGCCTTTGCGTATACGCCAAAACCACCAGTATTGCAGCAGATATCGAGGACGCGCTTGCCCGCAACGAGGCCCGCGAGGATCTTCCGGTTCTCGCGTTGATCGAGGAAGAAGCCGGTCTTGTGCTTGCTTCCCGGTGCGACGCGAAACATCAGACCGTGTTCGGTGATCAGGTCTGGCATCGGCGGTTCGGGCGAACGGCAATCGAACGATTCTTGCTTGCCGACGTGATCTTCGGCGAACCAGTAAAACTTCGAACCGGGGTACAGGTTCGCTAGCGCTTCCTGAATCAGTTCCCGACAGCGATACATTCCTGCGGAGAAAAACTCCATCACGATCGTCGAGCCGAAGCGATCGACCACGAGGCCACTCAGGCCATCGGCTTCCGAATGCACGAGGCGATAGGCGTTCGAAACCTCATCGAGTTTCAGGATGTCGCGGCGTAGCGCAACGGCGTTGCCGATCTTCCGGGCGAAGAAGGCGGCATCGATTGCTTCGCTGCGATCTGAGGTGAGAACGCGAAGCGTAATCCGCGAATGGCCGTTATAAATTCCGCGGCCGACCCACTGGCCGGAGCGGTCTTCGATGTTGACGAGGCCCCCGTTTTGGACTTTTCCCGATGGCCGTTCGACCATTTTTTGGAAGATCCACGGGTGCGACGATTTGCGTTCGATCTTCAATCGAACGGTCGGCAAGACGGCAGCTTTCTCGGTGTCACTCATAAGAGTACAGTCTATCGGCAGCCGGAAAAATGCAAGAAACCCGGCACAGATATCGGGATCACTGGGCAATCAACCCTTCGTACCGTGCGGCCAGTTGGTAGCTTCGGTTTTTGGTGGATGGGTTATCGATAACGATGAAAGCATCGCGTAGCCAGCGGGCACACAGCAAGTACGCTTGGCGATTGGGAAGCTTGAAGAAGGTGGCCACATCGTTTCGCGTCACCTCCTTCATCCGCAGAAACAGGCCGAGTGCCTGCCGTTGTTGTGGAGTGAGTTCGCGAAGTTGCGGTGATTGGTCCAATCTACCCTGTCGGCTCGTTGTTTCGGCTCGCGATCGCACATTGGCGAAAGCATCGGCCATCCCGTGGCAAAAGTACGCAACGAATGGCGTCACGTCGGCTTCCGCTCGACCGAAATAATAATTGTGGCTTTCACCGGTTGCAAGGCCGGCATAATAGCCGTCCAGTTTGGTGGCGTAGTATTCTTCGAGTGAATAGATGCCGTTGAGACCGTAGCCGCTACGGTGCAAAAGTAAGTTCACCAATAAGCGTGCCGTCCGGCCGTTGCCGTCGAAGTACGGGTGGATCGTGGCAAACTGGTAATGTGCGAGAGCGGTCACCACCGGCATCGGCAGTTCCCCTTCGGCGAGGCTGTCGTTCACCCAACGCACCAGGTCTTTCATCAGCGTCGGCACGTCGTTCGCATCGGGTGGCATGTATACCGTCCCCGTACGGGAATCGCGAATGACATTCTGGCCGTCGCGGTATGGCGTCGATTTGGGCTTCCCGGTCATTACGAAACCGTGGATCGTGCGAACTTCGTTCTCGGTCAGCTTGCCCGGCTTGTTGCCGAGTCGTTCGACGTGCTGTAATGCGGCGAAGTAGTGTCGCACTTCCGCTTCATCGCGTTCTCGGCCGGGGAAGTTCCCTTCGCCTTCGACCACGGCTTTCACTTGCGACGGGCTAAGTTGGTTCCCCTCGATTTGCGTGGAGAAATGCGTGGAAAGCAATCTCGCCGTACGCCGTTATGAATCGAGCATCGGTGCGGTGAGCGGGAGTGTCGCAACGATTTGCCGGTCGGCCTCAATGCTCATCAAAGCCTTGGCCATTTTGCCAGTGATGCGATATTTGGGATCGAACATGCGAGAGTCTCCGATGCGGCAAGACTACGAGCATGTCGAGAAAGTGTCAAGAAAGTGTCGAGAACGCTATGCCGCCATCAGGTACATTCGCAGCACGTTGTAGATCTCTTCGCACCGTTCGCGCCAGGTGGTGTGGTTCCCTGGTGGGTACTCTGCCATCGGTTGGAGTGTTACCAGCACGGCGACACGGTTGGCGTCGATCTTCTTCATTTCGAGTTTCACGTCGATCGGTTCGCGGCCTGGTTCGGGTGTGAATTTGCGGATCGATTGGATCCAACCGATGACACCGCTACGGGTTTTCGGTTCTTGCCAACCGCTCGGCAGATCGACGCGTAAGTGAATCAATCCCGGCTCGCTAGTCACGACGCAACCGCATACCGCTTCGACGAATCCTCTCAACTTCACGGCGGCCAACCGTTCCGGCAAAGTGGCTTCGAATTGGTCGAAGAATGTGAAGCGATCGTTGATCGCTTCTTTCTGGCTGGCCGGTGTACTCGGTAAGGCCGGCGCGTGCAAAAGCGTATTGACGTGACTCGTCGCGGTGTCCGAACAGGCTTCGTAACCGGGTGGTGCGGTCGATTCCCAGATTTCGGTGCCGATCGCTTGCCCGAAATGCAACGCGAGTTCACGGGCCGACTGATGGCGTTCGTTCGGATATTTTGCAAGTGAAATTTGCAACACGGCCTCGGCTGTCGGGTTCACATCGTGGATGCCCAAACTGCGTAGCGTCGGCGGCGTTTCGCGAACGTGTGCCGAGAGGATTTCTTGCACGGTCATGTGGTTGAACGGCAACCGCCCCGTAATCATTTCGTAAAGTAGCACACCGACGGAATAAAGGTCCGCACGGCGATCCACGGAGTCCGCACGGATCATTTCCGGGCTGACGTACGCCGGCGTGCCACACGCAAAGATCGGACCGCAGCCGGTGAGTTCCGCGATCTGAATATGCGGCCGTTCGGTGAAGCCCGCGAAGCCGAAGTCCATCACTTTCAGCGATTCGTTCGGCGTATTGAAGTCCGTAATCATCAGGTTCGCGGGCTTCAGGTCGCGGTGCATGATCCCCGCGTCGTGTGCGGCCTGCAACGCATGGCACAACTGGCCGAAGATGCGCCCGATCCGCTCCGGGAACCAGCGACGATGCCGAACGAGAATCGCTTCGAGCGTGACGCCGTGAATGTATTCGAGGATCAGGCAAGGGCCGATGGGGTCGTCGATCGAGGCATCAATGAGTTGCACGACATACGGATGACGGAAGCGGGCCATCGATTGGACTTCAGAATCGAAAAACTGCTGAAACTTCGGGTTCTGGCGGATGTTTTCCTTGACCCGTTTCACGACGACGTATCGGTTCGGATCATTCACAACGCGGGCCAAATACACTTCGCCGTTGCTACCTTCGCCGATCAGTTTCAGAATCTCGTATCGCCCCATCGCACATTGGCCGATGACCGTAGTGCGCGTCGGTGCGTGCCGGATGGCGTCGGACGAGCGTAGTCGTTTGCTGATCTCGGGCCAGGCCATTCCGTCGTACTCTTCGAGTCGCCATTTCGTACGCAGTTCGCGAACGACGTGCAACAGTAGAGCGGAATCGAGTTAGAAACAAATTTGTTGCGCCCTTGGCTACGAACTTCAGCGCCGGGTTTACCGACAATCCAGGCCGTGTCGGTCGCGGGATTTCGGTAAACTCGCACGATTAGTGGCTAGAAATCGCGCCCAGGCGATATTCTACGACCGAAGAAAAAGTTTGTTTCGGTGCCAATACGCGCCAGCCTGCCGCGTGGTTGTTCGCTTCCAAGTTCGGTGCGTCGGTCGCGCACGTGTACGCTTCAATCGCGACGGCTTTCCGGTGCGTCGGCGTAAACAGCAACAGTTCGCGGTACGCCGAATCGACGTGTACCGACAAACGTCGGCTACTCTTCGGATCCCAGAGTGCCGCGACTTCGCCGAGTTCCCCCGGCTTGCGCTTCACGTTCATGCTCGTGAACAGCGTGTCGAGAACGACGTTCCCCACCGGCTTGCCGCGGCGGAAATCGAGATCGCCCAACCCCGATCGCCAGCCGGTTGGCATGTTGCCTTCGGATTCCCAAATCTCTGTCACCGCCGCCGCGAGGTTCCACGTCGAAATGTCCGCCGAGCCGCCCGGTGCTTTGAAGTACGGATGAAAGCCAATGCCGAACGGCATCGCCTTTTCATCGGCGGCGCTCACGGTCGTCTCGACTCGCAGCGCCGTGGCAGTCAGGCGATACGTGAGTTGGAGTTTCGCATCGGCGGGCCAATACGCGAGCGCCTTCGGAACATCCTTCGAGATTTGAAATTCGCCCGTAACGAACGCCGACATCGCATCGGCACCGGAATCGATCACGCGCCACGGGCAACGCGGCGTGAAGCCGTGGATGGCGTGCGTGCCCGTCGATTCGTTCAGTGGCAGTTGGTAGACTTTTTCTTCGAATGTAAATTGCCCGTGCTTTAGCCGGTTCGGGAACGGGAACAATACGGGGTGGCCGCTGCGTGTCGGCACGGGGTTCGCGTCCCAATCGGGTGCGACGTAAAGCAGGTCGTCCCACTTCCCGTCGGCCTTGGCCGTCTGCCAACGTAAGCAGTTGAACCCGTGCGCCGGCCAAACCTCGGCACGCACGGGCGCTTTGCCCGTTTCGTCGGCAAGCGTGTAAACGACGCCGGGAATGCCGCCCGCCTCGGCTTCTCGCGTGGTCACGGTAAATGCCATCGGTGTTGCCCCTTACGTTGGAATCGCGGTGCCGTTCGCAAGGGGGAATTGTACGTTTCCAGAATCGAGATACGCACGAATTCACCGGAGTAGGCCATGCCGTTCGTCAAATCGGAACCTCTCACGGAACTGGCAATTCGCTTATTCGTGGCCTCCGGAGTGCCCGAAACCGATGCGAATGTGGTGGCGAAGCACCTCGTGGGTGCGAATTTGCGAGGGCACGATTCGCACGGTGTCATGCGTGTGCCACAGTATTTGCAATTCTTGCGCGAAGGCAAATATCACGCGAACGTGCCGCTAGAAATTCTTCACGAAACGCTTGCGGTGGTGTCTGCCGATGCGGGTTGGGGGCTGGGCCAAGTGCAGTCACATCGGTTGTTGGCGAAACTGCTGCCGAAGGCGGAAGTCCTCGGCATCGCATCGGGTACGCTGCGGAATTGTGGCCACGTCGGGCGGTTAGGCGAATATGCAGAGGCCGCAGCCGAGCGGGGTATGGCGTTCCTTGCTTCGGTGAACTCGCACGGGGCGGGGCGGCGGGTCGCGCCGCCCGGCGGCACGGAAGGACGCATCAGCACGAACCCGATCTGCCTCGGCGTGCCAACCGCGACCGATCCCGTCGTTCTGGACTTCGGAACGAGCGTGGCGGCCGAAGGGAAAGTTCGCGTGCATTATCAGAAAAAAGAACCGACGCCCGAAGGTTGGCTACTCGATAGCAATGGCCAACCGACAACGAACCCGGCCGTGCTATACGAGGATCCACGCGGAACGATCCTGCCGTTCGGCGGCAACCAAACCTACAAAGGCTTCGGCCTCGGGCTGTTGCTCGATCTATTTACCGGTGGACTATCGGGCGGCTCGTGTAGCCATCCGGACGCACCACTGGCGGGCATCGGCAACACGCTGTTGTTCGTCGTTTTCGACCCGAAACATTTCGGCGGCGCAGATCATTTTGTGAAACAAACGACCGGCCTTACCGATTTCGTGCGCTCGTGCCCAACGGCACCGGGTGTCGAACGGATCACGTTGCCCGGCGACCCCGAACGCGACACGAAACGCCAACGCGAACAAACGGGCATCAGCATTCCTGATGGCACGTGGAAACTCCTGGTCGATGAGGCCACAAAGTGGAACGTGCCGCTGCCGATTATCGGCTGAATGTAGTGCACGCGGCTCGCGTGCTGAAAAATTAGCACGCGAGCCGCGTGCTCTACTCATTTCCCCGCCTGTGGTTCCACGTCTATACTGACGTTGTCACCGAGACGAGGTTCCCACCGCTATGAAACGTTCGATTTTCGCTTGTCTCACTCTAATTATCGCATGTTCGTTCGCGGTCAGTGTCGAACCGACTGCCATCGAACGCGGCAAACGTTCGCTCGAGCAGAAGGCATTTATCCCCGCGTTCTGGCCGAAGTCTGCGTACGATCTCGCGTGGAAACGCTGGGGTGTCGCCGAGAAACCGAAGAATTACCACGTGGCATTCCGCGAGCGATACGGCTTGCATGATGCGCCGTATCCGAATGATGGCTTACCGATGGGGCTGAGAACCGCACCGTATTTGCCGTTCACGAAAGGCATCGGCATCGACTGCCTCGCGTGCCACGGCGGTTCGATTGCGGGGAAGGGCATAGTTGGCCTTGGGAACAGCACGCTCGACGTTCATGCGTTGTTCGAAGACATGGCCGCCGCCGGGAACATGCCGGTGAATTTACCGTTTCACTTCAGCAACGTGCGTGGCACCAACGAGGCTGGCGCGTTTAGCGTCTACCTGCTCGGCTACCGCGACGCTGACCTTAACCCGACCGCGAACATGCGCGACCTCGGCCTGCACGACGATAGTTGCGAAGACGTCCCCGCATGGTGGCTACTCAAGAAGAAATCGACGATGTACCACGTCGGCGCGACCGATGCCCGTTCCGTGCGTTCGATCATGCAGTTCATGATGCACCCACTGACGCTCCCCGCCGATTTCGCAAAAGCCGAACCCGCCTTCCGCGACATCCAACAATACATCCTCAGTCTCGAAGCGCCGAAGTACCCGTACGCCATCGACGCGAAACTCGCAGACAACGGGCGTGCGATTTTCCACGAGAATTGCGCGAAGTGCCACGGCACCTATGGCGATCAGCCGAAGTACCCAAACAAGATCATCCCGCTCGATGAAATCGGCACGGATCGCAAGCGATTCGACAACATTGGCACCGCGTTCGGCGAAGCGTACAGCACGAGTTGGTTCGCCAAAGAAGGCGACAAAGTGATGCCGATCAAACCGACCGTCGGCTATCAAGCGCCGCCGCTCGATGGCATCTGGGCGACCGCACCGTATTTCCACAACGGTAGCTCGCCAACGCTGAAAAGCGTGCTGAACTCGAAAGATCGCCCCAAGCGATTCACCCGCAGTTTCGGCACATCGGAAGCCGACTACGACAAACGAAACGTCGGCTGGATTTTCCAAAATGCTCCCGCGCCGGCACCGGATCTGTCGCCGTTCGAGAAGCGTAAAATCTACGACACGTCTTTACCCGGTCGGGGCAACGGCGGCCATACCTACGGCGACGACCTGAGCGACGCCGAACGCACGGCATTGATCGAGTATCTCAAGACTCTGTAGTTCGAAATCGTGCTAGTTCGTGCCAGCCCGCAGCGCAAGTTTTGAAGTTGCGCGTTTTGCGGGTATGCCCAGGGGTACGACGAAACGTCTAACCCTGGGCTGCCAGATTTAACCCCGTTGGGGTAAGAACTAGCTATGCATTTACCCCAACGGGGTTCGATCTTTTAGCCCAGGGTTAGACGTCTTACGTCGTACCCCTGGATGCTTATAAACCAAGCAAATGAGATTGTGTCGTTTCCGAACCCGATGATAGCGCAACTTCAAAACTTGCGCGTCGGGCTAACAAAACGCAACAAATCACGCCGCTCGAAGTATCACCACCGCGCGAGTCACCCGATGATTTCGATATTCCGCATGCTCTTCATCGTGGGTTTGCTCGCGAACTCACACCTCGCATTCGGGCAGGCGAAGCCCGATGCCTCGACGGACTTATTCAAGCCGGTCGGCCCAGTGCCCGTGATCAAAATCGCGGTCGATGCCGCAAATATTAAATTGCTAGAGAAAGAACCGCGGAAGTACTTCCACGCGACGGTCCGCGTCGGCGATCAGAGCTACGCCGATGTCGGTTTGCACCTCAAAGGGGCCGCCGGTTCGTACCGCGAATGGAACGACAAACCGGGCCTCACGTTGAACTTTAACAAGTTCACGAAGGGGCAACTTTTCCGCAGCGTCGACAAGTTAAACCTGAACAATGCGGCACAAGACGGCAGCTACATGCAGGAACTGTTGGCGAACGAACTCGCGTTGGCCATGGGTGTACCATCGTGCCGTTGTACGCACGCCATCGTCGAACTGAACGGCCGCAAGGCGGGACTTTACGTGCTAAAGGAAGGCTTCGATAAAACCTTCCTGCACCGGCATTTCGAAAACCCCAATGGCAACCTTTACGATGGCGGATTCCTCACCGATATCAACGGCGAACTGAAGCTCGATTGCGGTATCGATAATGGCCGCAAAGACCTCAAGGAACTTGTCAAGGCGTGCAGCGAGGGCGACGCGAACAAACGCTACGCCCTCATGGAAAAGCTCGTCGATGTCGACAAGTTCGCCGCAAGTGCCGCACTCCAAATCATCACCGCCGACTGGGATGGCTACATTCGCAAGCCGAACAATTACCGCATCTACTTCGACCCGAAATCGGGCAAAGCCGTGGTCATTCCGCACGGCATGGATCAGATGTGGCAGAACCCCGGCGAAGGACTCTGGCACGGTTGGGGTGGCATGATCGCCCGCGCGATTATGGACCACCCCGAGGGCAAAAAAAAGGTCGTCGCGAAACTCAAGGAACTCACCGAAAAGCACTTTACCGTTGAGAAAATGAATAAGCGAATCGACGAGGTTTTCCCGCGAATCAAAGTCGCGATGGCGACCATCAACAAGGATTGGGCGAACAACCTCGAAGGCGAAATGAAGGGCCTAAAGGATCGGATTAAGCAGCGGGTGGACTACCTCAAAGTGGAACTACCGAAGCTAAAGTAGGGGCGATTCCCTAAGATGGTCTGACCGTACGGCGAGGTGCCGTGCGGTCTGTTTTGTGTGCGCTGCCCAGTCCAAGGGTGTCGCGTGGAGGTTGCGATTATGGCTGCGAAGATCGACATGGCGAAGTTCGCCAAGTTCTGCAAAGACAACGGATTCATCTACCAATCCAGCGAAATCTACGGCGGCATCAACGGATTCTGGGACTACGGTC
>JANXNT010000493.1 GCA_025353985.1 Limnoglobus sp. | reverse complement strand
CGTGAACGCCCGCGCCGCGTGACAGTCACGCGGCGAACCTTCGTTGTGCGGTCATGCGGCCCCAATGCCCCCGTTCGCCGTCGACCCGCACGCCCCCATCGAGTGGACGACAGTCTACATTGGCCTCGTCGCGATTCCGCTTTTAATCCTGCTAAATGCGTACTTCGTGGCCGCCGAGTTCGCGCTCGTAGCCATCCGTAAAACGCGAGTCGAAGAACTCGTGAACCAGGGCCACGCCCGCGCGAAGGCACTTTTGTTCTCAATCGAAAATCTTAACGACAGCGTGGCCACCGCGCAACTCGGCATCACGATCGCGTCGCTTGCGCTCGGGTTCGTCAGCGAACCGGCACTCGCAGCGCTGATCGCGCCGCTGTTCGGCAACCTCCCGGATGCCTGGCAAGGCGCGGCCACGCGCACGATTTCCATCGTGCTCACGCTCGCGCTCATCACGTTCTTGCACGTCGTGTTCGGCGAACAGATGCCCAAAATCGCGGCACTGCAATCGTCCGAACGCATCGGCTTGCTGATCGCGCGGCCACTCAATTTTTGTTCGCGCGTGGCTCGCCCCGTCGTGCGATCGATGAACGGCACGAGCAACTGGTTCCTGCGTCGCCTCGGGTATAAACATGCCGCCGAAGATGGCGAAGTTTACTCGGTCGACGAGCTTCGGCTCCTGATCGAAGACACAGAAGAAGCGGGGCTGATGTCCGCCGAGCAAGCCGATGTCGTGTTGAATGTCTTCGCGCTAACGAACAAGAAAGTGCACGATTGTATGGTGCCGTGGGAGAAGGTCGCATCGCTCGATGTGTCGACGCCACCGGACCAAGTGCTGGCGTTCGTGCGGCAAGGCGCGCACACGCGGCTGCCCATTTTCGATGGCACGCCGAACACGATCGTCGGCGTCGTCAATACGAAGGATCTCTTCTATCTCTTCAGCCTCAGTGGCATCGTGACGCTGATTGATGCGGTCTACGAACCGGTATTCCTTGATGCCAATGTGCCGGTGTCGTTCGCGCTCAACGTGTTCAAAAAGTCGCACCGCCACCTCGCCGTCGTGCGCGATGGAGAGAACGCAAATCGTGTCGTCGGCATTCTTACGCTCGAAGATGTGCTCGAAGAAATCGTCGGCGAGATCG
>JANXNT010000409.1 GCA_025353985.1 Limnoglobus sp. | reverse complement strand
GTTGCCCGCGACTTGCACCGTGGACTTATCGACCACTTTCGCGAGGTATTCCAGAATCGGAATGTAGTCTTTGTCGCCGCCGCCTTCGCCCATCAACCGCATCGTGGCGTCGGCAATTTCCTTCACGCCTAAACCTTGTATCGCTTTCAAACCTTCTTCGCCATCCGTTGCCCATTTTTTGCCGGCAAAGTCCAGTTTCACGGTCGCTTTCACGGAATCTGCCCCGAGCGAAAGATGCATCATCGCTTTGTCGGCACGCAGCAGCGGAGCAAATTCTGCGGGGACATCCTCACCAAACATTCGGCGAACGAGGCTCATGTTCAAGCCCGCGACGATAGCATGTTCGGAAGCAAGTGCCAACACCTCGGCAAGCGGCCCCGTCGCTTTCGCTTCGCGGAACGGAGCCAATAGACTTGCGTGTTTCGGCTGATTATTGCGAGGCAGATAGCAAATCGAACGAGCGTCCAGAAACGCAAAGGGAACGCCGTGCTTGGATTTGACATTCGTGCCCCCCATCGCGCGAATGACAGCATCCCGGTCGTAGGGTTCGCGTGTGGTGATTGCGACGTGAGTCTGTGGCTCGGTGTTTGGTTCGCTGGGATCAACGACGATAGAAATGCGGTCGATCTGCTTCAGCCCAAGGCCCGATTCGGTGGTGAATTGCTTGCCGATCACGCTATCGGGCTTACTGAGTTCGTCGCGAAGTAACTGAAAACTTGGGTGGTCGTATATCGCCGAGACTTTGACCGTTATCACGGCCATCGCGTCGCGTGGGAGCATCGCGAGTTCGGGCGGTTGTTTCGGGGCGTCGGCTGCCGGGATTGCCACCAGCACAGTTGCCGCGATCAGGACGCCAATTATTACAGCCAATCGAAACATGATTGCCTCCGGGCCGATATTTCTGAATCGAGTCGTAGCAAGAATCTTAACCGCAAAGGGAACGGCGGATGCAGTGCAAAACTGAGTAATTCAATTCCGAATCGCGTTGAGCGTGTAATACGCCTCGGTGTGGAGCAAATCGTCGCCATCGGCGGAGCGAACGTCGTTCAGTTTGAGATCGTAAACACGTCCCACTCGGCGGCCCGGCACCGCGAGCGATACCGTCTTGCCATCCTTCGATACGCCGGTCACTTCCAGTTTCTCGCCCTGAGTATCCGTCTCCGGGTAGCCGTACTGGCTCGTGTAGACATACGTGAACGATTTCATGGAGTACGCGGTCGCATTTCGTACAGTCTTCACATCGACTGGTTTCGTAAATTTCAAGTCGAAGCCATCCTTGGTGACAGTCATGGTATGGATCTCGAACGGAAGATTATTTGTGAAGTTAATGCGCTGCAAGCCGTATGGTTTGCCACCGACCGAACCCCAGCCGCGGCTAGTCTGGCCGACGTACATACTGCCATCGGGCGCGAAGGCGATGCGGTTCACGCCGCACTGCAACCCCGCGCGAAACGGGAAGCACGCGCCTTGGTGAATCTCGCCGACTTTCTCCAGTGCGACGCGCATCACCATTGATCGCGTTTGGTCGCCGACGAAGCACTGCCCCGCGAACGGCCCGAACTGGCCTTTCGTCGTGTCCCAGACCGGTTCCGTTACCGATTGGCCCATGCGACCGTACGGGAACCAGATGCACGGCGGATCGACTTCGGGCATTCCTTTCGGCGAGGTTTTGCCCGGTGCGGGCTGACCGTCGTACATCATTCCGAACGGAACTTTATCGTTGACTTTGCCCGCGAACGGCGAATCCTTGACCCACTTCAGCCCGGCTTGATGGCCGTAAAACTTGCCCTTTTTGACGTGGTGCATCTTGTTCGTGGCGACCCACTCGCCCTGGTTGTCGCAGTAGAATAATTCCCCTTCCGGGCTGAAATTGATGCCGTTTGGCGAGCGTAACCCGTACGCCCACGGTTCGAGTTCACCGGTCTTCGGGTCGACTTTGACGCACCAGCCGCGCCACGGCGATTTCGCTTGGTGGCCACCACCGAAGCCGACGTTGAGCGTGATGAAAAAGTCGCCGTTCTTGTGCCGCGCTGGCCCGAAGGCGAATTCGTGATAATCGCCTGACACGCCCCATTTATCGGAAACGGTGACGTACTCATCGGCCACGCCATCGCCGTTGCGGTCGATGAGCTTCGAGAGTTCGGGCCGTTGTACCACATACACGTTGTTATCATTTTCAACATGCAAACCGAGCGCCTCGT
>JANXNT010000408.1 GCA_025353985.1 Limnoglobus sp. | reverse complement strand
CGGCGACGACGGCAGCACGCTGTACATCACCGCTAACGACAAGCTGATTCGCATCAAAACGAAAGTGAAAGGGTTAGGGTTTTAATTGAGTGAAAAGCCCACGGACGGCCGTCCGTGGGCTTTTGTAATTGAAACTTTGGGGGAAATTATGAATCGACGCGATGCGATTAAAGCGACGGCACTGGCGGCGTTGGCTACGCGGGCCGTGGCGCAAGATGTGCCGCGTGCGCCGGGGCTGACCGTGCGAATGGCGGAGCCGCAGAATCTCGAATCGGCGTTTGGCGACCTCACCAGTGTGGTGACGCCGAACGAGCAGTTCTTCATTCGCAGTCACTTTGCGGTGCCGAAAGTCGATCCGAAAAGCTATCGGCTGATGGTTGAGGGTGCGGTCGAGAACCCGCTGGAACTGACGCTCGAAGACATCCAGGCGATGCCGAGCGTGACGATGCCGCTGACGCTCGAATGCGCGGGGAATGGCCGCGTGTTTCTCGTCCCGGCGTCGCGCGGGCTGCAATGGCAATTCGGTGCCGTGGGAAATGCCGAGTGGACCGGCGTGCCGTTGGCTGCCATACTGGACAAAGCGAAAGCCAAAGCCAGTGCCGTGGAAGTGATTCTCGTCGGTGCGGATAAAGGCATCATCGCGGGCGATCACCCTACGCCGGGGCCAATCGCCTTCGATCGCAGTATTGCCATCGAAAAGGCAAAGAAACCGGAAGTGATTCTCGCGTACAAACAGAACGGCGAGGCACTTTCCATTAGCCATGGCTTCCCGTTGCGTGCGGTCATCGGCGGTTGGTACGGCATGGCGTCGGTCAAGTGGCTGTCGCGAATCATCGTTACCGAGAAGCCGTACGATAGCTTTTGGCAGACATTCGATTACGCGACGTACGAACGGCGCGATGGCGGCTTGGCGACACTCGTGCCAATCACCGCGATGTTGCCCAAAGCGCAGATCGTACGCCCGCTAATCGGCGAAGTCGTACCGGCGGGCAAGGCGTACACCATTCGCGGGTCGGCCTGGGCGGGGGAAGCCGCCGTAGGTAAAGTCGAAGTGAGTCTCGATGGCGGAAAGATCTGGATCGAAGCGAAACTCGTCGGCGAAGCGAAGCCGTTCTGCTGGCAGATGTGGACGTTCACGTGGGATGTGCCGAATGCGGCGGGGCCTGCGAAATTGATCTGCCGATGTACCGATGCCGCCGGGAAGGGTCAGCCGGAGAAGCGCGACCCCGACCGCCGAACGTATGCGATTAACCACCTCGTCCCCGTCGAGGTGACGATCCGCTGACACTGCTGGGGAGGTTGCCGCGATGATGCGAATCGTACTGCTCGCCGGATGTTTCCTTGCGGCCGCGATACCTGCTGCGCGGGCCGATCAAGCTAAAATCGACGAGGCGATCCGACGCGGTGCGGAGTTTCTGAAGCGCGCCGCGTTTGTACCCGTAGGCGGAAATCAGGCCCAGTACGACGGCAGCCACGGCCTAGGGACGGCGGCACTCGTGGGGCTGGCGCTCCTCGAAGCCGACGTGCCACCGACGGACCCTGCGATTGTCGCGATCACGAATGTCGTGCGCGATGCGGCCTATTCCGAAAGTAAAACCTATCAGGTTTCCCTGGCGATCTTGTATCTGGATCGCTTCAACAAAGACTCGCGCGATTCGACCGACGAGCCGCTGATTCAGGTGCTCGGTTGCCGCTTATTGGCAGGGCAAAACTCCGTCGGCGGTTGGACGTACGCAACGTTCGCCGAAGTGACCCCCGCTGATGCGCTGCGCCTGCGCAAAGTCAGCAAGCCAACGGGCGGCGGGAAACTGCACCCCGAAGCGGACCGGATTTATCAGGCGGTACGGCGTGGGGCGCGGTTCGGCGGAAGTGGCGGGGGCGACGACAATTCGAACACGCAGTTCGGCATCATCGCACTATGGGTGGCGCAACGACATGGCGTGCCGTGCGAACCGGCGTTCCGCCTCATCGAAAACCGCTTCATGCGGTCGCAAAGTCCCTCCGATCACGGGTGGTCGTACACCTCGACGGGCGGCGGTTCCTCGCCCGCAATGACCTGTGCCGGGTTGCTCGGTATGGCCGTCGGCAAGGCAAACGCCGAAGCGAAACTCGCAGGCAAGAAGAACTCACCCGATGGCGAAGCCAAGCCGGAAAACGACGACCCGTTCTATCAGCCACCCGCGAAAGGCACCCCAAA
Source organism: Limnoglobus sp. (assembly GCA_025353985.1). Classification (GTDB taxonomy): domain Bacteria; phylum Planctomycetota; class Planctomycetia; order Gemmatales; family Gemmataceae; genus Limnoglobus. The sequence continues at coordinate 1,788 of JANXNT010000408.1, read as the reverse complement.
ACCCGAAGACGGTGGCAGCAGCGGCGAGGAAGAGAAACTCGACCCGATGAAGGAAGAGAAGAAGATTGTGACCTTCCGCGATGCCTGCATCGAACGCGGGCTGAAGGCACTCGGGTTGATCCTCGCGGGCCAGCAACGTGCGATTAACGACAATGCGGGCATGGGTGGCGTCGGCGATTTGTACTTCCTCTGGTCGATGGAGCGCGTCGCCGTCGCCTTCGGGTTGGAGACGATCGGCGATGTCGATTGGCACAAATGGGGGTGCGACCGCATCTTGCCCGCCCAGCAGGGCGATGGCTCGTGGACTGGCTCGAACGGCGCGAATATCTCGACCGCATTCGCGATTCTCTTCCTTAAAAAATCGAACCTCGTTTCGGACCTCACGCGGCAGATCGATGGCAAAGTCAAAGATCCGGGTGGCGGCGAACTGCGTGGCAGTCGTGGCGGACCGGGGGCGATCGCGATCGCACCGCGAGCCATCGACCCGACGCGCCCGCAAGTGTCGCAGAGTCCCACGGGGCCGGGCCTGAACAAGGTCAGCGGGCCGACGGAGGCGGACAAGATCGCAGACCGTATGGCCGTCAAACAAACCGATGCCGAGTGGATGACGAAACTGCGTATTGCCAAGGAGAGTAAAGGCGGGCAGTGGACCGCTGGCATCGTGCTCGCGATACCGCGGCTCGATAGCAAACGTGCCGTGTTGGCCCGCGAAGGGTTAGCCGACCGGTTGACGCGAATGAATGCCGAGACGCTGCGGAAAATGCTGATTGATCGCGACCCGGAACTCCGCCGTGCCGCGTGCCTGGCGTGCGCCATGAAGGACGACAAGACGATGATTCTGGACTTAGTCAACCGCGTCACGGACATCGACGATGCCGTCGTGCGGGCCGCCCGTGCGGGCTTGAAGAGCTACAGTAATGGCCGCGATTTCGGTCCCGCTTCCGGGTCGAACGACGACCGCAAACGCCAAGCCTACGACGACTGGAAATCGTGGTACCAAACGGCGGGGCCGTGACATAAACCCGCAAATTCGCCTCTCACAATCGACGTAAGTCCGAATTGCAAACACTCCAAAACCGGTTTTTGGAGTGTTTTTTTGTCTCAAAACGCCAGTTTTGGATCGGCTTTCGCGGATTTTTTTCGCGGTATTTTGCCGTAACCGATGTTCATATCGTGGGTTACGTCGAAGCGCACTCGATTGACGCTCGCCGTAAGTACCGACCAAAAATCGACCGAATGCACCTTTTCTATGTCATTGCGCGCACTTTCTATGTCACGGCGCGCACTTTCTATGTCATTTCGCGACACTTTTGCGTACGTCCGTGACAGTGTGCAAAAGTCGACTTGCGTCAATTCGGCTAAAACTTTTTGACTTCACGAAATCGTGTGGATGCACCAACCAAAGCACACGGATGATCGCCCGGGGAACGTCCCGTTTGTATCGTCCGTGTGAACGCCACAGTTACGTAGCCCGGCTTGCCACACTCTGCCTCGTCGGTGAGTAGTTTGTATCGTCCGTGTGAACGCCACAGATATGTAGCCCTCTCGCTCCGCGAGAGGATAGCAACAATCCGGACCGAAGCGTTGCCGAGTGATTCTTCCGGCATCGCTATCTTCTTGCGGAGCGAGAGGGCTAAGTCAGAAGTCTCACGACTTCCGCTACGAATACTTGGAAATCCTTCACGGCGTTGCCTGAAGGGACCGTTCAGTGTGATCCTGCCAGGCCTGCGCTCGCTGCGCTCACTCCGACCTGGGCTTTATGAACGGACCTTTCAGGTCCGAAAACCA
>JANXNT010000407.1 GCA_025353985.1 Limnoglobus sp. | reverse complement strand
GCTGGATACGACACGGGGTAAAATCGCGGGTGGAAAGCTCGCTCACGTTGGCAGTGCGGGACGTACGGAAATCACTTCGTGACGGAGCTGCTGGCTCACTAGCCTGGACATCGAACCGCGGCAGCAACTATTCCATCAGCTACACCGTTGCGGCTAACGGCCACTCGTTTACACTCACGCTGAACTATCGCTCGAATGACAGCGAAGACATCCGCATTCCGATCATGCTGCAACCGACGTGGCCACAATTCGGGGGCCAACGCTGGTGGTTCACCTGTCCGCTGATTGTCGGCGGGATTACGTGCCGTTGTCGTGTCGGCAAGCTTTATCTGCCCCCGAGATCGAAGTATTTCGGCTGCAGGAAGTGCCACAACCTGACTTATCGAAGTTCTCAGGAAGCCCACTATTTCTCACGGGAGCTAAGCCGACTAGGGTTACCCTGCGACGCCGAAACCTGCCGGATGTTCTCACAGCGAATGCGCGGGTGATGGTTTAATTAGCGAATGGAACGGCTTGCCAAGATGCAAACTGGCTGCTGGGCCAACGCTAGGGTTATTCGCCTTTCACCCGCAAGGCTTTGGCCGACAGGCCGCGCAACCGGATTTCACGGGACGTTCAGCGAACCCTGAATGATTGATTTGCACTTTCGATCGACATCGGTATATTTGGACAAGGGAACATCGGAAGTAATTACCCGATGAACGCTCTGACCGGTATTGAGCCGCTCTCACTTGCGGTTCAAGCCGGTCGGGGCTTGCCCGTTTCACCAAGTGAGAAAGCAATGTCGTTCACCTCAAAGCTTGTGAAACTTCACCCACAAATCAAGACACTCACGGACTCTTGCTACTCAAGAATCGACGGTTTCAGGACTCGCCTGTTTGACAAAAATCATCATTCTCCAAACTCCTACCCTCTTGATGAGCAAGTTGGGTACTGGACTCAGGTCTTCAGAGAAATGGCTACTGCGTTGCGGGAAAACAAAGTGGATCATTGGCCGAGTGAGGAACTGGCAAACCTACCCAAGGTCGAAATTGGCCATATCGGCGAATGTGGTCAAATCCTTTGGGAACTTTTAGTCACGGCAGTGGACGTGCCTGAGAGCCTACAAGCACAAATCGAAGTGGACTATTCAATAGTAATAGTGCGGAACGTTCTCGCTACCAGTTGGATGTGGGTACCGTATCAAGTTGACAAACTGGTCAATCGGTTCGCTTTAGAATGTGGACCTTGTGAGGACTTCTCGAATGCTTTTGCAAACCTTCTCAAGTCGAACAACATTTCTGAAACCGACGTGTTACTTTGGTTGCGGAATCATGGCCCGTCAAACATGAGCTTGAATTTTGATTTGTGGAACAAAGTTCAATCGGCGTGGAACCCATTTCGAGATGAGTATCGAGCAAGTTCCTTCCCTCAACCCTTGGCGACACTCAAAGTGAACGGCACCGAGAAACCTACAAACCCGTCAGCGGGGGCCGCTGCGAAGCAGACTGCTGAACCCGATCTGCCTGCGAGAGAATCCAAGCACAATACGGCGATTGATCTCGGTTTTGACCTTCTCGATGCGGGCAAGAAGGCTCTTGAGTTTGTGGAAGCCGTCGAACGTTCGGGCTGGGTGTATTTGCCAGGACCAGATCAAATTCTCGATGGAACAGATCGAAATTTTACTTTTCTGATAACACCACTGGCCGAATGGGAACGTTCGATCAACCCCAAGCGAATGCCATTCGAAGAACTCGACAAGATGGAACGGTTATGGGCATTCTGCTCGAATCTAGAAACGATTGATGAAAAAAAACCGTTAATACCTGCACTGGTACTCGTAGCTGCGTTTGGGTGGGTGGCACGTTTCTGGAAAGCCGAATCACTTTGCGAATCTGGCATATGGACGCCAAAATTCCCCTTCAAATTCCTCCCTTTTGAACTTGTTGAAACAATTTGGCAAGCCGCCAAAGCGATCGAATCTGGCAAAAATATACCTGAG
>JANXNT010000397.1 GCA_025353985.1 Limnoglobus sp. | reverse complement strand
CCCGCAACATGCAGAACTTCGACCTGCTGAAAGAATGCGGTCGTACCCGCACGCCGGTGCTTTTGAAGCGCGGCATGAGCGCGACGGTGAAAGACTTGCTGATGTCCGCCGAGTACATCCTCGCGGAAGGCAACATGGGCGTGGTGCTATGCGAGCGGGGCGTACGCAGTTTCGAGGACAGCACGCGGAACATGCTCGACATGAGCGCCGTCCCGAACGTGAAGGGCCAAAGCCACCTGCCAATCATCGTCGATCCGAGCCACGCCACGGGCCGCCCGGACCTGATCCCGAGCATGTGCCGCGCGAGTATCGCCGCCGGTGCGGATGGCGTTCACGTCGAAGTCCACAACTGCCCGGAGAAAGCGCTTTCCGATGGCCCACAAGCCTTGTTGCCGCACCAGTTCCTCGCATTAATGGGCGACCTGCGCCGATTAGCCGACGCAATGGGCGTCGAGTTCTGGGCACCGAAAGAAGCGTAACGCGAAATCCGCATTCCATGAGTGAGTTCATCGATGGCACTGCGACCGAAATTTGTGGCGGGCAACTGGAAGATGTACACGACGCTCGGCGGGGCGAAGGAGTTGGCAGCGGCGATTGCCAGCGGCCTTGGCGACAGTCGTACGATGGTGGCCGTCTGCCCGCCGACACTTTGGCTATCTGCGGTCGCGGATGTTCTCAAAGGTACGAGCGTGTTGCTCGGCGCGCAGAATTGCCACTTCGAAAAAGAAGGCGCTTACACCGGCGAATCGTCGCCGCAGATGCTCCTCGAAGTCGGTTGTCAATACACGATCGTCGGCCACAGCGAACGCCGCCACGGCTTCGGTGAAACCGATGCGTTCCTCAACAAAAAGGCCCACGCGGCACTTTCGGCGGGGCTGAAAATCATTTTCTGCATCGGTGAGTTGCTTTCCGAGCGCGAGACGGCACAAACCGAGAGTGTGCTGAATACGCAACTCATTGGCGGCCTTGCGGGCATCACCGCCGAACAGATGAAACATGTGGTGATCGCGTACGAACCGGTTTGGGCCATTGGCACGGGGAAAGTCGCGACGCCGCAACAGGCGCAAGATGCGCACGCCTACGTTCGCCGGACAATCGCGGGAATGTACGGCGAGAATGTCGCGGCGGCGCTCCTTATCCAGTACGGCGGTTCGGTGAAACCAGACAATGCCGCCACGCTGTTGCATCAACCCGACGTCGACGGCGCGCTCGTCGGCGGCGCAAGCCTGAAGGCCGATAGCTTCCTGGCTATCGTGCGCGCGGCGGGGTGAAATCGACGTTTTTACCCCAACGGGGTTCGATCTTTTAGCCCAGAGTTAGACGTTTCGTCGTACCCCTGGGTTTGATAGCGAAGCCTACCCAACCGGCGGTTGGCGCATACACTAATTATTTACTGGACTTCCAAGGGGGTTTCCCGTGCCATTATTTGCGAGTGCTTCGACGTTCTCGGTAATCCTGAACGTGGTCATCATCCTCATTAGCGTGTTGCTGATGCTGATCGTGCTCATTCAGCGGGGCAAGGGTGGCGGCTTGGCAGGTGCGTTTGGCGGGGCGGGTGGCTCCAGTGCGTTCGGTTCGCGGGCCGGTGATGCCTTCACGAAAGTCACACTGTGGATGGCCGCATTCTGGGTGTTGCTGATTATGGTTCACGTGAAAGTCGCGACCGCCGACAGAAACACTTACAACGATAACCCGATTGTCGTGAAGAACTGATTTCCGCGAACTGACCCGAGATACTCCTTGTTACTCAGCATGACCGGTTACGGCGAAGCCCGAGCGAATGGCTCGGGTTTGTCCGTTAATATCGAAGTTCGCACGGTCAACAACCGGCATCTGAAGCTCGTCGTGCGCGGCTCCGACCCGTACCCGATGCTCGAAGCGGACATTGAAAAAGTCGTGCGGCGAACGGTCAAGCGCGGCACGGTGATGCTTTCGATTCGCGTCGATCGCCCGCATCAGTTGGCCGATTACCAGATCAACACCAGCGCCCTGATGGCGTACATTCAGCAAGTGCGTTCCGTCGCGCCGGGTGCCACGATCGATGGCATGTTGCCGGGATTGTTGGCCCTACCCGGTGTGGCCCCCGAAGCCGCCAGCCGGTTGAAGCCATCCGAGCAAGAATGGCCGTTGGTTGAAGAATGCCTGACGGCGTCGTTCGCGAAATTGCAGGAAGTGCGACAGCAAGAAGGCCAGGCGATGGCCGACGAATTGCTCGCACTGCAACGGTGTATTCGCGAACAACTCGACCGGATTCTCGTCCATCTGCCCAAGGTAATGGACGTTTACCGCACGCGATTACTTGACCGGATTCGCACCGCGATTGCGTCTGCGGGCGTGACGCTCGAACCGGAGCATCTCATTCGCGAACTGGCGTTGTTCGCGGATCGCACCGATGTCTCCGAGGAAGTCACGCGACTCGATGCGCACCTCGTGCAGTTCGAGGATGTCATTCGCAAAGAAAGCGACGGACCCGGACGCCGACTCGAATTCATCGTTCAGGAAATGGGCCGCGAAACGAACACGCTCGGCTCGAAGGCCGGAGATGTCAGCATCTCGCGGCACGTGGTCGAGATCAAGGCGACACTCGAAAAGATTCGCGAACTGGTGCAGAACATCGAATGACTGTTTCCACCCACACCCGAGCGCCGCTGATCGTCGTTTCTGGCCCGAGCGGGGTCGGGAAAACGGCGGTTGTCGCCCAGGTATTGCAGTCGGCGAAATTCCCCGTGAAGCGGGCGATTACCGCCACGACGCGATTACCGCGAGTGGGCGAAACCGATGGCGTCGACTATTACTTCTGGAAACGCGAACGTTTCGATTCGGAACAAATGCTGGAGTCGGCGGAGTATAATGGCAATCGCTATGGCACGCCGATCACCGAAGTCGATGGCGACCGGATTGTGCTGCTCGTGATTGAAGTACAAGGCGCGGCGATGGTTCGGGCGAAGTATGTTGGCGAGCATCTGTCGGTGTTTTTGCTGCCGCCGAGTTGGGAGATTCTGGAAGCGCGGTTGCGGAACCGCGGTACGGAAGACGATGCGAAAGTGAGTGGAAGGCTGCGAACGGCCCGCATCGAGTGGGAACGACGGAACGAATTCGACGTTCGGCTGACGAACGATCGGTTGGGCGACACTGTGCGGGCGCTGGAGGCCCTGATTCGCGAACAATTTACCGCAAGGGGATTATCGTGCACGACGACCTGAAGGAAGAGTTCATCGTCAACAAGGTGGGCGGACGCTTCAAGCTGTCTACCCTCATTCAGAAGCGAATGGTCGCGCTGAACACCGGTGCGAAACCGTTGG
>JANXNT010000378.1 GCA_025353985.1 Limnoglobus sp. | reverse complement strand
GCGCGGCGGCGTTTTCGCCCGACGGCAAGATCGTTGCCGTTGGTACCGACCACAGGGCCCACGGGGTCGTGCGCACCTTTGACACCTTGACGGGGAATAGTCGCAACAAAGTAAGGACCTTATATCTTGGCGTAACCCGTCTGCGGTTTTCCCCCGCCAACGATCAGCTGTTCGTTGGTTATCGCGGGATGGTCGAAGCAGTCTCTATGAAGGACTCAACGAGCCGAACCCTGTGGAACGCAAAACTCCCTCTTTTCTTGGGGGATGTTGTGGCCGATTTCTCGGCGGATGTTGGCCGAACCGTCCTGACTTTCACCGACAGCGCGAAGACTGCCGAACAAGTCCAGGTATTGGTGTTGGACAATGCTTCGAAGAAGGTGCTTGGCAGGATGGAGCAGGTTCGATTGCCAATCGCTCTCTCGCCGGACGGAAAAATGCTGGCGGGGCGCACCGAGTCAGGCACGACCACGGTTTGGGCCATCGAGTAAGACCTGCGCCGCCCCAGGAACGTTAGGTGAGCCTAAGTAGTTTCTACGCTGGGATTTGCGTCGCGATTCCTGGCCTCGGTACGTTCCCTCTCCGCAGACCGTCCGGAGGGGCGTTCCGCAGTCCTGTCGCGGGGAAATATCAAAGATCAGACGGATGACCCGACTCTCACGGCACGAGCGATGCTTCCAACGTTTCCACTTCCACCGGCGCTTCGATTTTCTTCAACTCATAACCCATCTCCTTCGCGCGACGGTGCAAGTTCTGCTCCATCCGCTTCTGATGCTCGTTGACGAACTACTCCTCGCTCCGCTTCTGATACGCCACCCCGTACCGCATCACCGTGTAAAAAATCCGCGCGAGCTTGTGAGCCAGCGCCGTGATCGCCTTCGGCGCACCCAGCCGCGAACGCTGCCGTCGCAGACTCGCACCCAGATAACTCTTGCTGCGCTTCAGGGTCCACGCCGCAGTCTGATTTGCGACTGGTGAGTGAATCGCTTGCGCCACCTAGCGCGTCAGTAACTGAGGATGTGGTGACTGCGCCCGCCACTGGAAGCACCACACCGCCGGCTGATCCCCCTCTGGATGAATTTGCTCCGGAAGACTGGCTGGCCCAAATCGATTCACTGCTCGCTCCGACGCAAGGTCAAGTTCCGCATGGCCAAACGCTGATTTTCAACCCAGCAACGGACGCGTTTGAACTGATCACGCTGGAAAACCGTGCGCAACCCGGCGACGCGACCGCCCAATTCGGTAGCAACCTGGGCAGTAGCATGCCACTGCCTGAGCCGCTCAGGGAGTTTGCGGATTCCGCACACGATGGCATCACCCTTGAAGAGTGGGTGGCGATCAACCGCCCGCCGGCGGCATCCGCGAATCAGCCGCCGAGTATCCGCACGCTGATCAATTATGAAGGCGTGGACGACCAGTTCCAGGCGACGACGTTGGAATACCGGATTGGTGAAAGTGACGTCGGCCTCCGCACACGGAACCGCGTCAATTTGTTCCGGTTGTCTCAAGGGCGAAAACCACTTGGTGAAGATGAGGAAGCGGAATCGCTCTCGTCACATAAAGACGAAATGATTCGCACGTTGAACGTGGAGGCGATCAAAGCTTACTTTGTCGAGAGGTATGGAACCGAAGGAGCCAAACTCTTGAGGCTCGCCGAGCAGATGGGAATAATACTTAGAATCGACAATACTAACTGGTACACATGGAACTACACGGCAATTGATGGGCGTACGATCTCGTTTACCGATACTTTAACGCTTCATGGAGCGACTACCTACCTTTACGATCAAGCAAGAGCTATACTCGCAAGAGAAGGTATCGACATCAACGAAGCTGCTAATGGTGTATTCCTGCCCAGCAACAGCAGCGTAGCTCGTCCACCAGCAACTACGCATTCCAAGGTTCATACTGACCGGTACTATAGAGAAGTCGAACAAAGACTTCGCAACGCCGCTCCTGGCACACTCCGAACTGAACTTGAACGGATAGCATCCGAACTATTGAACGGTACTTTCCCATTCTGAGGTTTTTTATGAAGGTTCATCGTGTTCGAGCAGACGTAAATAATTACCAGTATTTTATGCTGGAAGATGCGAACATCGGCTTAACTGAGTTGATGACCTTTGACGGCACGCCAAAGGTCGACATGTGGACTGCACCCGCTGTTTACATCCATAAGCCAAGACACAAAAAGGGCAGTTTCCCTGATCTCTGGGCCACGGCCACACTTGTAGTGGATGAGACCGCTTTAGAGCAACTTCGTGACCTTCTCGAAATGTTGGGCGAGTTTGTTGCCATTACCTTTTAAAGACAAGCTTTACCATGTCCTGAATGTGACAGAGTGTGTCAATGTCTTGGATGATCACAAGACAGAATGGCTTTACGAAAACGGTATTGGTCCGATTAAGAAGTATGCATTTCATGCAGGTCGGCTCACGGAAGCCCCTTTATTTAAGATCCCAGAAACGTGTAGATCCGAAATTCTAACCCTTGAGGGGATCAAAGACCCCGAAGATGAGTTCAAGGGCCGCGTTGAGCGATTAGGATTGAAAGGGTTGATTTTCGAGGAAATCTGGAGTAACGAACAGTAGGACTTGCCGCACTTTGCCAGAACTTCAACGAGTCGCTGAGCTACGATGCGACGGGGAATCGCACGACTTCGGGGTACATGACGGCAGGCGGAAATCGCGTAACGAGCGACGGCACGTGGACGTACAGCTACGATCTCGATGGCAATCAGGTTGGCAAGTCGAAGAGTGGCGAATCGTGGAGCTATGCGTACGATCATCGCGGTCAGATGACGCAGGCAACGAGTGACACCGGTGTGTCGGTGACGTACAAATTCGATGCCTTCGGCAACCGCATCGAGCGCGATGCGACGGTCGGCGGTGTGTCATC
>JANXNT010000373.1 GCA_025353985.1 Limnoglobus sp. | reverse complement strand
AGCCAAGCCAGTTGGCGGCTGACATCGCGGGTTCGTTGTTCTACGCCACGACGCAAGACAACGGTTTCCCGCAATCGACTGCGAACTTCCTCAACACCGGCGACTTGGGCTACAGCGGCGGGGGCGGTGACGGTACCGGTGTCGCGACCGATCAAACGGGTACTGGCACGAAATACGTTTACGCATGGCCATGCTGCGGCGGTGGCGGTAGTAACTTCTTCCTGGTGACACTGCCAAGTGGCGCGACCGTGAGCCGAACGAGCGGCTTGCTCCAAGCGGGCGATACGATCACTGCGACGGGTTCGACGGGGCAGTGGGGCTTCCTCGGCGGTCACAACTTCGCCGTCAATCCAATCGACGGCAACGGCATCATCATCGGTTCGGGTGCGGGTCGCGTGTTCCGCACGACCGACCAAGGCGTCAACTGGTTTCCCGTCGGCGAACCGTCTGGTGCCGGCCAACTCGATGGCGCGGAGAAGACCGCGCTCGCATTCGGGGCACCGAACCAGACCAGCCCCGGCGTGCTCAACAATTTCCTGTACATCGGCGGTAGCAACGGCCAAATCTACGTCACCGAAACCGGTGGCGCACCGTGGCGGAACATCTCCGCAGGGTTGTCCGGTGGCGGCGTGGGGCAAATCGTCCCGAACCCGACACGCGGCAGCCGCGATCTCTACGCGGTTACGGGTGGCGGCATCTTCTACAAGGCCGATTCGCGAACGAACGCCCCGTGGGTGAACATCACCGACAATATTTTCCAACTCCGCAAGCCAGTGTTCGGCGAAACCGTGGCAGTGGGGATGAACCCTCCGCAGATCAATTTCCTTACCGCACTCGCCGTCGATTGGCGTTACGCGATCCCCGACCCGACGAATCTGACGGGGCCGAAGTTCCCCGTCGTCTACGTCGGCGGCGAAGGCGGCGTCTATCGTTCCCGTTCGCGAACGACCGGTTCCACCTGGACGTTCTACCCGAACGAAACCGACGATGGCGCTGTCAAGGACGCCGGTTACTTGCCGAACGCACAAGTCAGCGACCTCGATTTGTCGCTCGGGAATATCGACCCGACGACGGGCTTCCCCGTGCAAAACAAGGGCGGCCTGAACCTGCTGGTGGCCAGCACGTACGGTCGCGGTGCTTTCGGTATCCGCATCAACACGGACTTGGACAAACAGTTCTTCGTGAACGCCCCGTCCGGCCCGCAAGTAACGAACCTCGCGAACTCGAACGCCGTCGGCGGACCGTCGACGAAGCTCCGCGTCACGTTCAACTCGTTGCTCGACGACCGTTCGGTTTCCCCGAGCGACATCGTCTTACTCGACACGAACGGTGCAGGCGTTGCTGTCACCGGGTTCAGCAAGGTTTCGGGCACGAAGTACGATTACGACATCATCTTCAACAGCCAGACCGTGGCCGGTTTCTACAAGTTGACCGTCGGCGTGGATATCAGCGACGTGGCTGGTAACAAGATGAACCAGAACAACAACAACTTCAACGGCGAAGTCGACGATGTCTTCAGCCGCTACGTGTTCCTCAACGGTGCCTCTTCGAGCCTCGTGATTACGGGAATGCCGACGACGACGATCGCCGGGTCGGGCTTCGATGTGACGGTGGTCGCGCAAGACATGACCGGCGCAACGATCGTGAACTACACCGGTGCGGTGACGTTCAGTAGCTCGGACAGCAAGGTGTCGGTTGCCGCTGGCGATCTGCCGCCGAACTACACGTTCGCCGTTACCGATAACGGTCGCAAGACGTTCCACATCATCTTCAAGGATGCCGGTCCGCAGACGTTGTTCGTAGACCCCGTCATTGTCGGTTCGATCAACCCTGCCAAAGCCGACACGATCGTGTTGCCGGGCGCGGCGAGTTTCTTCAAAGTGACGAATCATCCGTCGCCGAGTACCGCAGGCGTGCCCGCGACGATCGTGAACGTGACCGCGTATGACCCGTTCAACAACCAGGCGACGGGCTACATCAAAACCGTGGCGTTCACGAGTTCGGACGCGAAAGCCACTTTGCCCGCGAACTACACGTTCACGGCAGGCGACCTCGGTAGCAAGACCTTTATTACAAGCTCGTTCACGCTCCGGACCGCCGATGCGGCGGCGTCGATCACCGCGACCGACACCATTCTGGGAACGCTCACCGGTACGCAGTCGCCGATCGTCGTGCTGCCTGCCGCGGCATCCGGTTTGTTCATCGAATCGGTCCCCGACCCGGTGACGGCGGGTGTGTCGAATAACTTTAAGCTCGTCGCACGCGATCCGTTCGGCAACCAGGCCACCGGTTATCTCGGCACGGTCAGCCTGACCGTCACCGACACGAACTCACTCGTCAGTTTCCCGACGACGTACACCTTCACGGCACCGGACCTCGGCAGCACGACGTTGCCGTTCACGCTGATTACCGCAGGCAAGCAAACGCTGACCGCAACGGCTGCCGGCGTGGCAAAAGGTACGGTGACGACAACGGTGAAAGCCGCCGCCGCGAAGACCTTCGATGTCTTCGCCTTCCCGTCGCCGATCGTGGCCGGTGTCACGAGCAACTTCATCGTGACGGCACGCGATGCCTTCGCCAACAAGGCCGATGGCTACGTTGGCACCGTGTCGTTCGCCAGTTCGGACAAGCAAGCGAGCTTGCCATTCAATTCCGTGTTCGCTCTGTCGGATGCAGGCGAGAAAGCCTTCAGCGCCACCCTCAAAACTGCAGCCACACAATCGATCACGGCTACCGACACGCTGACTTCGACGATCACCGGCACCCAGACCGGAATCGTGGTGATCCCAGCCGCCGCATCGCAATTGTTCGCTGTCGGCTTCCCATCGACAATCGAGGCGGGAGTCGACGGCAACATCACCATCACGCTCAAGGACGCTTTCAACAACATCGCGACCGGTTACAAGGGTACCGTGTCGCTCATCAGTTCGGATAAACAAGCGGGGCTGCCTGCGAACTACACGTTCACGGGACTCGATGCAGGTGTGAAAGTCCTGACGGCGAACCTCAAGACGGCGGGCACGCAATCGCTGACGGCGACCGATACGAAAATCGCCGTCATCACGGGCAAGCAATCGGGAATCGTCGTGACACCTGCGAAGGCTTCGCAATTGTTCACGACCGGCTTCCCCGTCGCCACTATCGCGGGTATCCCCGGCGATGTGATCGTCACGCTGAAGGACGCCTTCAACAACATTGCAACCGGTTACAAGGGCACGGTGGCGTTCACCAGCACGGACTTGCAAGCCGGGTTGCCGGCGAACTACACGTTTAACTCGACCGATGCCGGTGTGCGGACGTTCGCAGGTGGTGTCTCGCTGAAGACAGCGGGCACGCAGTCGATCACTTCGACCGACACGCTCGATGGCACGATTACCGGCACGCAATCCGGTATCTTGGTGATTCCAGCGAAGGCCTCGCAACTGTTCGCTAGCGGTTATCCCAACTCGGTCGCCGGTATCGCGGGTAACCTCACGGTGACGCTGAAGGACGCATTCAACAACGTCGCCACGGGTTACACGGGCACCGTGAAAATCACGAGCAGCGACATTCAAGCTGGGTTGCCCTCGAACACCACCTTTACGACTGGCGATGCGGGTGTGAAGGTCTTGTCTGCCAACCTGAAGACCGCGGGCCTGCAGACGCTCACCGGCACCGACACGGTCGATGCCACGATCGTCGGCACGCAGTCGAACATCCTCATTACCCCGGCAGCCGCGGCGAAGTTGTTCGCTACCGATTACCCCACGGTTGTCGAGGCAGGTGTCGCCAACAACCTCAAGATCACGCTTAAAGACGCCTTCGGGAACGTCGCCACGGGCTACACTGGCACGGTGGGCGTGCGAAGTTCGGACGCCCAAGCCGGGCTGCCCGCGAACTACACATTCACGGCACTCGATGCAGGTGTGAAGCTCCTGCCCGCATCGCTGAAGACCGTCGGATTCCAATCGCTGACCGCAGCCGACACGGTCGTCAACTCGATGACGAGCACCGTGTCGAACATCCAAGTCGTACCGACGCTCGCGGGTGCGGTGCTCGTCACCGGCTTCCCATCGATCACGACGGCGGGTATCACGGGTGGCTACACGGTCAAAGTGCTCGATCCGTTCCGCAACACCGCCACGGGTTACACCGGCACGGTTCGCTTCAGCAGTACCGACGTGCTCGCCGGTCTGCCTGCCAATTACACCTTCACGGCAGCCGATGCGGGCATCAAGTCGTTCGTCGCGACCCTGAAGACATCGGGCAATCAGTCGATCACCGCGACCGATACGATCACGCCGACGATCACGGGTGTCGAAGCGGGAATCTTCGTGAATCCCGCTGCCGCGAACTCGCTGTTCATCAGCTCGTTCCAGTCGGAATCGAAAGCGAACGAACCGACGACGCTGACCGTGACCGCCAAGGATCAGTTCGGTAACATCGCCACCGGCTTCACGGGTACGGTGTCGTTCGCCAGTACCGATAAAGTCGGCGTGCTGCCTTCGGCCTACACGTTCAACTCGACCGACCAGGGCATCAAGACCTTCACCTTCAGCCTGCGGACGCCGGGCTTCCAAGACGTGACCGTAACCGGGAACAACCTGACGAGTTCGACCGGCACGACGAAAGTGCTGCCTTCGTTCGATACGAAAACGACGCTGATCGGTAACACGCAGTTCGCGGTTGGCGTCGATTCGGGCACGGACATCCTCGTTCGGTCTTACAACAAGCTCGGCACGGCGGACTTCTCGTATGTGCCGACTCCGCTCGTCGGCTACACCGGCGGTGCCCGCGTCAGCACGGCGGACTTCGACGGCGACGGCGTACCGGACATCGTTGTCGGTACGGGGCCAGGGGCGGCCACTCGCGTCATCGTCACCAACGGTGTCACGCTGAAGGAAATGTTCTCGATCCAGCCGTTCGAAGCCGCATTCACCGGCGGCGTCTACGTCACCGCCGGAGACGTCACGGGCGATGGCATCCCCGAACTGATTATCACGCCAGACGAAGGCGGCGGACCCCGAGTGCGCGTCTTCAACGGTAGCGGATTTG
>JANXNT010000361.1 GCA_025353985.1 Limnoglobus sp. | reverse complement strand
GCAACGTCCCAAGAATATGTACGCAAGCGGCGGGTGATCGTGGAAATGGGCGGGAGTTTTTTACCCGACCCCTTGCGGGGAATCGGCTCGGATGAAACTGTGGCTGGCAGGGTCATTGCAATGCTCATTATGTCGCGAATTTGTGCGTTTATGGCGATCGTGCTGTTGGCGGTGGCGGGGTATGAGTATGTCACGCGCGTCGAGGAGCCGCCGTTTGGGCTGGCGCTGACGGTTCACCAACCGGATCGCGACCTCGGCACGTTGCCGATTGGCGAGCACGATGTGCGGTTCCGGATTACGAATGCGTCGTCGCAGAATTTGCGCGTGATCGGTGCGGCCGAGACCTGAGGCGCGGTCGCTTGCTTCGGTCCGAAGCTCGATGGCCAGATACCGATCCCCGCACACGGCGAAATCGAACTCGAATGCAAAGTGCGCATCGCTCGTTCGGGTGAGTTCGTTAGCCCGTGCGAGGTGTTTTTTGAAGATGGTGGCATCCGCACGATCGTGCTGAGCGTGAAGGGCGTGGCGAAGTGACTTCCGCTACGAAGAAAGACCCCATGAACAAACATCGTGGCTTCACGCTGATTGAACTTCTGGTTGTGATTGCCATCATTGGCATATTGATTGGTCTCATCCTTTCGGCGGTACAGAATGTACGTGGGGCGGCGGCGCGGTTGGATTGCCAGAATCGTATGAAGCAATTGGCGCTCGCGTTGCACAATTATCACGATAGTCGTGGGGCATTGCCGCCGGGGCATATCCCGTTGCCGCCGTTGCCGAACCCGAAAGTGTTTGCGTTTACGGGGTGGTCGGTTGCGATTTTGCCGGAGCTTGAAAAAGGCAATTATGCGGAGTTGATTGCCCCGGCGTTTCAAATCGCGCTGGTGCCCTTCGCGAATCCGCCGCACACGCTCATCAGTACGCCGATGCCCGCGTTCAGTTGCCCGAGCGACGACCGTACGCGATCCGTACAGATTTCCGCGAAGACGAAATTACCCATCGCGCTGAC
>JANXNT010000358.1 GCA_025353985.1 Limnoglobus sp. | reverse complement strand
AATGACACTTCCATTCACCCTCGTAGCTCAGTTGGATAGAGCGGGGCTTTCCTAAAGCCCAGGTCACAGGTTCGATCCCTGTCGGGGGTATTTACTGCGAATCGTAGCCGAGTTTTGCGATGATGTCGCCCCAACTCGTTTTGACTCGTGCGCGATCTGCATCGGAGAGCGGGTATTTGTTGGTTTCGTAGGCGTTGTGCTTCGCCAAATATTCGACCAATTTCGGCTTCATCTGCGCGAAATTGCCGAGATTCAGACCGTCGTAAATCGCTTCGGTGCCGGTCAGCATGTCTTTGATGAATTCTTCGTAGCGCACTTCCACCAACCGCCCTGCAGGGATTATCGCCTTCGCTTCTTCGTAACGTTCGTGGATGATGCGATATTCGCGCAGGACTTTATCTTCCAATAATTCCGGGTGGCGCAATGTCTGCAAGCCGTGGCGTTTGGCGAGCGTTTTCCACAGGTTCAGCGTACTCGCATACAGCACGTACGGGTCGCGTGTGATGTGGACGAACCGCGCATTCGGGAACAGTTCGAGCAGTATCGGAATGCGTGCGGTGTGCGGTGGCGATTTCAGCACGATGCGACGCGGATCTTTGTAGGTGATCGTTTGCACGAATCGCAAGAGTGTGCGTTTCCAGGCTTGTTTCTGAGCGTGCGATAGCCCGGAAAGGTCGAGTGCGTTTGGGTCGTTCGACGGATGATTCGGGAACGCGACATCGGTGTAGGTGCTCGGTTGACCGAGCAAACAGAGCGCGAATTCGTCCTCTTGCGGGCGGTCCCACCCGGCAACCATGTTGTCCATCGGGCGCTTGTGCGGCATCAAAAACGAGAGTTGATTCTTGAAGAACGATTCCGAGATCAGGTTGTGTCTCGGGACGAAGCAATCGTAGGTATCGGGGTACGTGTGGCGGTCGTCGAGGATGAGCAATTCGTGAAGGAGTGTCGTCCCCGTACGCCAGTGTCCGATGACGAAGATCGGATCTTCGGGCAGTTTGGTCTTCGCGATTCGGCTGCCGTAAATGCCGTTTTGCAACCACCCGAGTACGGTATTTGCGAACGTCACGCCGGAAACAATTCCCGCGATGTAGAGGTAGCCCGGTTCGACGGCGAAGCGGTTGCGGGCGAGCAATTTTAACCACGCGAAATAGTCGGCCCCTTCCCATTGTCGGGGCGACCATTCGCGCGATTTCGTCTTCGTCCCGCTGTCAGTTGGGTTCGCCATTCGTTTCGTTATACCAACGATTCGAGAAGATACTTGAGTTTCCGCACTTCCGGCTCGACCGGGAACGATGGCATCGGCAGGTTTCGCACGTCGACGCTCAGTGCCCGGTCGTATCGGCAGCGATCGAGTTGCGTGATAATACGGCCATATTCGACGTCGCCTTGCCCGACGCGCACCTGGAACGCATCGGGTTTGTTACCCGAATCGCGGAGGCGAACGTGACGCACGAACGGGTACAGGCAGTCGTAGTTTTTCGGCCCGCCTTGTGCGGCGATGTAGTGGCTCGGATCGAGACTAATACCGAGGCCCGGCACGAGGCGGCAAAGTTCCGCGGCCATGTCCGGATCGGCGGTGAGCGTTTGCGAATCGGTCTCGACCGTGAGGATGACACCCTCGGCCGACGCGATTTTGTACCAGCCGGTGAGGCGTTCGACTTCTTGTGCGAAATCGGACCCGATGTCGGCGGCTGGCACCGAAACCAACGGGGCCGCGAGCAAACGGGCCAACCGGCTGACCGCACGTAACTGCGAGCGCGTGAGTTCGCCATCGGGCTGCGGAAATGCCGCGTGAAATGCCGCCACCGGCACGTTCGACGCCTTGATCCGCTGGCAGATTTTCGTGAGATCGCCGAGCAAATCGGACGGCTTCAGGTGCCCGCCCTGTTCGCGAACGGCAATGTCCGCTTTGGTAAAATTCATCTCGCGGATCGAACGCAAGGCATCGTCGAGCGGTGCCCCGCTGAAACATAACGTGGAACAAGCAACGTACACGGCTGAACCCCCCACAAAAAACGGTTCGCGAGGCCCAGTGCAGGCCGGTGAACAAGTAAGCGAAACGTTTCCCCCATGCGACGCATAGCCGGGGTGCCGAATGTACGCAAGACAATTCCGAAGGAATTTTAGGCCACCGGCAGATCGCCGGTGGCTCATGTTGAAACGGGATTAGGCGTGCGTTTCCATCTCTTCCTGGAGTTCGCACCAGCGCTCTTCGATCTTCGTCAGTTGCTCGGCCATCGTCGTCACTTCGTTGTGAAGCCGCATCGCTTCCTTGGAATTGCTCGTCGATAGCAGTTGCGCGTTGAGTGCTCGCTTCTGCTCGTCGAGTTGAGCGATCGTCTTCTCCACGGTCTTCAGCTCTTTGCGAACTTCCTTTTCGCTGCGCGATGCGCGATGGGCCGATTGCGTTCGCTTCAAAACTTCGGGTGGCAGTTTCGCGCGCTCGTTGGCTTGCTCGCGTTCGCCGGCGTCGATCTCTTCGTTGACTTTGTTGAGGTACGCATCGTACTGGCCGCTGTAGTGGATCACACGACCATCGCGGACTTCGACGATACACGTGGCGACGCGGCGGGCGAAGGTCCGGTCGTGGCTCGTGAAAATCACGGTGCCTTCGTACTCTTTCAGCGCCTCGGCGAGGGCATCGACGGTATCGACGTCCAAGTGGTTACCCGGTTCGTCGAGAATCAGGACGTTGTGTTCGCTGAGGAGCAACCCCGCGAGGCAGAGCCGGGCGCGTTCGCCCCCGGACAGCATTGACACCGTTTTTTCGACGTTCGGGCCGCGGAATAACATCGAACCGGCGACGTCGAGGATTTCCTGATCCTTTTTGCTCATCGCGGCCTGGCTGTGCAGGTAATCGAGGACGGTCTGGTTATCCGCAAGGCTCGTGTAAACGTGCTGGGCGTAAACGCCGACATCGCAGCCGTAACCCCAGCGGACATCGCCGGAGATCGGTTTGAGCGAATCGACGATCGTCCGCAGGAACGTCGTTTTGCCTTGGCCGTTATCGCCGACAATCGCGACGCGGGCACCGTGATCGAGTTCCCACTGAATGTCGGACGCGATTTGACGCTCGGGGTAGCCGATGGCGAGATCGCGGCAACGCAGTGCCAGCCCCTTGCGTGGGGTGATGCGTGGCGGCCGAATGCGTGCCATCGGTTCGTCGGAACCGACGGTGATGAACTCAAGTTTCTCGAGCGCCTTGGCCTTCGATTGCGCGA
>JANXNT010000331.1 GCA_025353985.1 Limnoglobus sp. | reverse complement strand
CGATCTGACACACAACGCAAAGGGCGACCGATGACCGCACGAGCATTCCGAGGGGCATGGATCGTCGCCACCGCAGCCGTGGCACTGGTGCTATTGGCACGCAGCGGCATCAGCCAGCCGCCCGCCGAGGTTGCAGCAAAGCCGATGATTATGGCCGACATTCACAACGCATCCGCCAGCATCGCCGAATGTAAAGCGTGTCACTCCGGGGCCGACCAGCGCGGCGTGCGCGACTTCGTCAACAAGTTCAAATCGCACGAGTTCATTCGCCTCGACGAAAGTATTATTTGGGAAGAAAACGACCCGCATGGCAAGGCGTTTGCGGTGCTCGAACCGACCGTGAACCCTATCGCGAAGATCATGCAGAAGAGTCTCGAATTCGGCAATCCGGAGTATCGCGTTCAGAATGATGTCCGTTGTTTGACGTGTCACGCCACCGACATGAGGCTGACGCAGAAGTCCGGCAAACTCGCGACCGATTTTGCACGCAACAACGATGTCGGCGTCGGCTGCCTCGGCTGTCACGGCGTCGGTGCCGAGTGGCAAGTCGCACATTATAAGAGCGATCCCTCCGGCAAGAACGAGATCCCGTGGCGCTCGATGACGCCGAAAGTGAAGGAAGAAAAAGGCCAGCGAAACCTGCGCGATCCGCTCGCGAAAGCCGAAATGTGCGCATCGTGCCACGTCGGGAACCCCGATGAAGGCAAAGTCGTCACGCACGAAATGTATGCGGCCGGGCACCCGCCGTTGCCGCCATTTGAACTCGTCTCTTTCATCGAAGGCGAACCGAAACACTGGAAGAACCCGACAGATATTCCGTATCTGTCCAATTTGGCCAAGAACAAGCCGACCGATGCCTACGACTTGTACCAGTATCGCAGCGAAGAGAGCGACAACTACACCGCCCGTCACATTGCGGCGGGGGCGATCGCTTCGATGCAAGCCGAGATGAAGTTGCTTCAAGCCGATGCCTCGGAGCGTACGAAGAACCCGGGCCATATGCTCGATTTCGCGCGGTTCGATTGTTACGCCTGCCATCACGATTTGAAAATCCCTAGTGACCGCCAGGAACGCGGCTACGAAGGCACACCTGGCCGCCCGACGCTGAAAGCGTGGGTGTCTGCACTACCCGCCGTGATTGCCGCAAACGCGGGAATGGGCACCGCGTTCGATGAAAAATGGGGTGCCGTCAAGAAAGCGTCGCTCTCGAAACCGTTCGGCGATACCGCAGAACTGCTGAAAGCATCATCCGAAATGATCGCGTGGTACAAACCGAACGGCAAGGACTTCCTGTACTCGAAAGAGGCGACAATCTCGCTTCGAAGCGAGATCGAGAAAGCGATCGCCGACAAGAGATGGCGTGGCGACACTGAAGCCGTTATGCACCTCACGTGGGCCTATCGCTCGTTGCGAACGACGTTGACGAACGATGCGATTAAGCTCGATCCGCTCGCGGTGTTCTTGCCGATGAATGTCCGCGAAGCGACAGTGCCCACCGACAAGAAGGAACCTGTCACAGCCGGTGAAGTTCTCGCGGCCAGGCAGAAGAAGTTTGCCGCATTCGATTGGACGAAGTTTCAGGAAGAGTTCAGCAAGCTGAAGTGATCGGAAATGGAGCACGTTCAAACGTGCTCCATTGTTTGTAAACCCCACTCACTCTGCGTAGAATCCAATTGGTTTCGACGCCCTTTCCCGTTTCCCGTGAGGTTCTGATGTTCACACGTCGCGTTTGGTTGGCGGTTGTCGTTGCGTTGTCGGCGGCGGGTATCGCCCCGGCCGCAGACAAGAAGATGTCGTTCGAGGTTTACCAAGATGCCAAGGACGAGTTCCGCTGGCGCTTGAAGGACGGCGAAGGCGCGATCGTCGCCACGTCCGGCCAGGGTTACGGCAAGAAAGCCGACTGCACCAAGATGGTCGGCAACTTCCAAGAAGACATTTCCAAGTACACGTTCGATGTTTACGAAGACAACAAAAAAGAACAGCGATTCCGGCTGAAGGCGAAGAACGGCAACGTCGTCGGTGCCTCGAACGGCAGTTTCAAGACCAAAGCCGAGGCCGATGCCGCGATCAAAGAGATTCAGAAGGGCGCGAAAGACGCCAAGGTCGTCGAAGTGGAGAAAGAGAAAGACAAGAAGTAACGCATTCGTTCCGGTTGCGGCGAAAGCGTCGCAACCTCGCTTTTTGCTCGAAAGTCCTGCCAGACCCGTCGCCGACTACGCACTTTTGCAAACCGTCCAAAATTCCACTCGCAACTTCTGGTGGAATCGGGTACACCGATCAAATCGACCAATTGTCATTGCAGGATGAACTCCATCATGCTGTTCTTTCTCATCGCTTGTCACGCTCTCATGGACTATGCGCTACAAGGCGATGCCATGGCGGTTTGTAAGTGTCGACGTGCCAACCACC
>JANXNT010000268.1 GCA_025353985.1 Limnoglobus sp. | reverse complement strand
AAAATCGAATTTGCGCCGGCCCGTCGAACTGACGCGGGCGATTGAAAAAACGATCATTTCTGCCGTTGAGCAAGTCGGTGCGCTCGAAGCGAGGCAGACGACGGACATCGCTGCCGGTGTTACGGGTATCGTCGACGAAGTGCTTTTCGATGAAGGAATGATCGTCGATCCGAATCAAAATTTACCGCTCGTCCGCATCGATCAAGAGAAATACCTTCGCAGTGTGGAAGCATCCGAAGCAGTGGAGAAACGGGCGAAGGCAAATTTTGCGCGGGCCACGGATGTCTCGGTTCGGGCACAATCGGGCGCTGCGGCGGTCTCTGAATCGGAACGACGACAAGCCACGGAAATGATGAACGCCGCCGAGGCGGACTTGTTTGCTTCACAGGCGAATTTGAAGTTAGCGAAGCACAACTTCGACCGCTCGCGGGTCATTCCGCCGTACCGCGGGCAGATGAATCAGCGACGGATTACACCCGGAACGTACGTCAAGGAAGACACGATCATCGGCACCATCGCCGACCTCAGCGAGATCCGTTTGCTCGGCTACGTGCCCGAGTCGGCGGCCCCGATGATTCGTGGCAGAATGGAACAGCGGCCGCGCGTGCAAGCGGCACGATCGATTGCGATTGCACTCGCAGGTAGCGATGGCGGTTGGGGTGGTGTCGCGGCCGAAATGCTGATCCGCATGGATGGCGTCCCGAGCGGCTACGACCCCGAGTTCACGATCCCCTCGATGCCACGCCGGACCTTTCGTTCCAGCATTTTTTACATGAGCACAACCGCCGACCCGACGACGCATATGTTCGAATGCAAGGCCAAGATTGACCCACGAGAACCGCTGTTCGATCAGTTGAAGCCAGGCTTTACCGCACGGATTCGCTTCCCCTACGAAAGCACCGCAGACGCCGTCGTGCTGCCAGAGGAATCGGTGCGAGCCACTGAGCGCGGCTCGCTTGTGTTCGTGCCCGCGAAGAAAATCGGCAAAGATGGCACCGTCGAATGGGTCGCGAAATCGCAGCGCGTCGAGATTGGCGCGCGATCGCCGGGCTGGATCGAAGTCCGTGCGGGGATCAACGTAGGCCAGTGGGTCGTGCAGCGCGGCGCAGAATCACTCGACGACGGCGTACCGCTGCGCATCTCCGAAGAGCAACAGAAATTATTGGACCGTTGAGACCAGAATAAAGAAATTTAACCGCAGAGTAGGAAGAGAGCGCGGAGTGAAGAGTGACATGATCTTAACTGTTTTCTCAGCGTTCTCAGCGCCCTCTGCGGTTAATGATTTTGTTTTGTTTTCTGCGGCGTGACCGAAAGCCAAACCATGACGTTGTCTGATTTGAGCATTAAAAACCCGGTGTTTGCGGTCGTGCTTTCGGCTGCGCTACTGGCGTTTGGATATCTCGGATATCGCGATCTTGGCGTGAGCCAATTTCCCGAACTCGATTTTCCCGTCGTCAGTATCAACACGTATTACGACAGTGCCTCGCCTGAAATTATCGATCACGACGTGACCGATGTCATTGAAGATGCCGTGTCGCAGGTCGAAGGCATCGAGTACGTGCAATCGCAGAGTTCGTACGGCGTCAGTTCGGTGACGGTCTATTTTCGTTTGAGCAAACCGGTCGATATTGCGATGCAGGACGTTCGAAATGCCGTGTCGGCGGCGGCGGA
>JANXNT010000194.1 GCA_025353985.1 Limnoglobus sp. | reverse complement strand
CAAATCGCCCTTAATAATCAGGGGCAAATCGTTCCCGTCGATCAACAGTTCGGCGACAATACCGGGGCGACTGTCGGGCGTCAACATGGAATGTCCCCAGCCGATCGCACCGCCCACGGCAGCCGTAACGGGCACGTCGGCGGTGACATCGGACAATTTAATATCGGGGACGATCGTCGCGAGTGGCGTGCCGTTCGAGACGAAAATACCGCCCTGCTCCGCGTTGGCCATAACGCGGAAGATCGTACCATCGCATGGGGAATCGACGTACTGCGCACGTTGCCGCGCGATCTGCACTTGCATGTTCAGAAGGTCGCGATCCGCCGCCGCCACTTCGGCATCGGCCATCTTCCGCACCGCATTTTCGGAGTTGATCGATGCATCGGTGTCGGCCTGCACCCGCTTGGTCGTGTCTTGTGCGGCCTTCACTTCTTGCTCGCCGAGGCTGACGCGAGAGATGCCCGCTTTGACGTTCGCCTTTGCCGCCACGAAGTTCCGGTTCGCGATTTCGAGTTCCGCCCGCGAGCCGACTTTCTCTTTCAAAAGCTCGTCCGCACGGGTGGCCGCGAACTCGGCTTGCTCGACGCTGGCCTTCTGCGAAATGAGTTCTTGCTGGAACGCCTGCAATCGTTCTTGCTGAATGCTGATGAATGTCTTCGCGATTTCGAGCGAGACTTTTTGCGAGATTTTCAAGTTCTCGATGCGCGAATCGATCTCGCGAACGCGCCCCGCCGCAGCGTTCACGCGGTTGACGACGGCGGCTTCCATTTCGAGTAAACGCAGTTCGAGATTCGGGTCGTTATCGACGAGTTCGAGGATGCGTTGCCCCGCTTTGACGCGGTCGCCTTCGGAGACGAGTACGCGATTCACACGGCCTGCGATCGGGGAGGAAACGAACTGCAAGCGATAGACCGGGTTGAACGCAATGGCACGCCCGGTGCCGTGAACGGTCTGCACCCACGGCGTGAAAATCAAAATAAACGGCATCGCGAGAATGGCGGCAAAGACGATCCGCGACAGCCAGAGAATGTAGCGTGGCGTGACCGCCGTACGCATCGCATTCGTTTTGGCAGGTGGTTGCAACCGGTTCATGACAGCTCCTGCGATGGTGTACGTTCGAGCCGTATCTGCCGGTTCATTCGCTTCGCGACATCGTCGTTGTGCGTGACGAGGATGATCGTCTGTCCTCCCGCGTGAAGCCGCTTGAACAGCT
>JANXNT010000159.1 GCA_025353985.1 Limnoglobus sp. | reverse complement strand
CGCGCGAGATCGGACGATACGAATTTGGCCTTTCCCCGCTGTAACGGGCATACGCCGTTTCGATGCCCATAGTGGCAAAATCGAGTCGGCGGCCCTTCGGCCCGACGGGGCGGAATTAGTGACGGTGGCGGTGAACAAGGGTAACAGCATCCTCCATCGCTGGGATGCCAAGTCCGGCTCCCAACTCGGCATTCTGGCTCGGTTTTCCGGCAATGTACACCGAGTGCGATACAGCCCGGACGGCCGGTGGCTGACGTGCGCCGGACAGGACGGCATGCTGACCTGCTGGGCGACGAATGCACTCGATACCCCCGCCTGGGCGATCAAGGCGCACACTGGCTGGCTCGGAGCGAAGGACATCGATTTCGACAGGGTCGGCCGTCAGTTCGTCAGTGTTGGCTGGGACCGCAGGCTGAAAATCATTGAGACGGCGACAGGTGCCATAGTGCGAGAGATCGCGATTCCGTCACCAGTTACATGGAACGCCTGTTTCCACCCGGAAGGGAAGCAGGTGGCGGTGGCGTGCGACTTGCACAACATCGAAAACCACTCGTCGATTCTTGTTTACAACGCCGAAACCGGGCAAGAGCTGTTCCAACTGTCAGACGCGAAGGTGTCGCATGCCGTGCCTCGGTTCAGCCCGGACGGGAAGATCCTTTATGCGACCCGAGACGGCGTGGATGTCGGATCGTGGACATCGGACACCGGCCGCCCTCTCGCGATCACATTCAAAGGACACACCGGGTGGGTGCATTCGATCGACCTCAACCAAGACGGAAGCCGCCTACTGACCGCATCGCGTGACGGCACGGCTCGGCTCTGGGACACGGCCGTTGGGCACGAACTGCTCGCCTTACGCGGGCATGCCCGAAATGTCCAAGAGGCTATGTTCACGCCAGACGGTGGCGGTGTCCTGACAGTCGGCGACGACGGTACTGCCCGAATTTGGGACGCTCCGAGGAAGTAATCTGCCCGTACTCGAATGACTAGGTCGGGTAAATTAGGCTCTATTTTCCAGCCAATAAATCGTCGCCGAGAACTTCATTCTTCCCCACGTGATTTCGGTTGTCTTCGTTCTGCTACCATCGCATTGCAAGAGATGATATCCTGGATTATCTCATGCACGCTCGCCATTGAATACCGCATCGACTCGCAATCGAACATCTCTCGCCCCGAAATCCGCGCATGGTTACGAGGAGTGTTCGTCTTGAGGAGTTAATTTTATCGGGTTCGAGTTTCTCGGACCTGCGGGCTAACAGGTGATGCTGCGGGAGAGACTCCGCAGTATTAGACTCCTCTTGCTGGCACTCGACCCGTAACCCGAGCCAACACTCACTCATTCGAATAGCGATTGTCGGCTGTCGTGGCTCGGCGTCGGCGATGGTTGTGACTACCTCGGCCAAATTACTCAAACTACGGCAGTTTCGCGGGTTTCGGTTGATGTTCTGGTAGTGGATCCAGGGAACGGGGTGGGGCCATTGGCTGCGGCATGGGCGGTAACGAAGTTGGCTTCGTCGCCATCGGCGCGGCAGGTGGCTGCAATGTTGCGAGGATGGCAGTTGGCGGTAGAGTTACGGGCGAGGCTGCGAATGTAACTGGCGGTACCGGAACGGGTGCGTTCACGGTCGTATATGCCGATGTGTAACCCCACGTCAGCAGGTCGCCGACCAAGCTGAACGGCAGATCCACGGCACACAAGAACGTCAGCACTTCGTGGGGATACTGTTCCAACTGTCGCTTACGGTGCGTAATGGGGCCGGGTTCGTTACCGGACGGATTGTGAATGGCGGCCATGTCTCGTTTGACACCGCCGAACGGAATCCGTCCGCCCTCATCCGAGTTCGAATGGGCGAGGTTCGCCATCGTCCCGCAACCCGTGGCCGACACGACCGAGAGCAGCAGAACACAACAGAGTGCACGAAATGTCATCTTTCACTCCTTGGATTAAGAACACGACCAAAGTGGCCGCACTCGCCGCGAAACCGTTAGGGTTTGCCGTTGGCTTGGCGGCGTGTCAGGGGCGGTAGTTCCCCTGGTATCGACAACGAGTTGCCACCGCCGAGGGCTTGGTAGGCGTTCACCACGGCCGACAATTGCTGTCGCTTGGTATCGATCAGGAGCGTCCGCGCTTCGAGCAGATCCCGCTGGGCCAGCAGCACTTCCACGTACTCGGCACGGGCGGCCTGGAACAGCTTGGTGGCGATCTCAACCGACGACTCCAGCGCGGTCAACTGTTGCTTCCGAACTTCGATACTCCTGCGGAAGTTCTCCGCCATCGAGATCCGGTTGACGACTTCGGCGAAGGCGTTGAGGATGACCCGCTGGTATTCGTATATGCTCTGCAACTGGCGTGCGTTCGCGGTCAGATACTCGGCTTTGACCGCAGACTTGTTGATCAACGGCGCGGTGAGGTCTGCGGCGACGTTGGCGATGATGGCCTCCGGAGTGAACAGGTATTTGGGGTTGAACGCCCGGTAGCCGACGTTGGCGTTGAGGTCTAGCCGGGGGAAGAAGTGCGCGCGGGCGACTTTCACGTCCAGCCCGGCAGCGTTCAACTCGCGTTCGGCTTGGCGAATATCGGGGCGGTACAGAAGTAGCTCGGCTGGCACCCCGGCACTCAGAACGTGAATTTCCAGATCAAAGAAACCGCCCGTCGTGCGCTCGACTGGCTGCGGGAACCGACCGAGGCGGAAGTTGATTCGGTTCTCAGTTTCAACGAGTTCCTGACGGACGATGAGCTTCTCGCTCTGGTTGCGGCGGATTTCGGCCTGAAACCGCTGCACGCCGAGATCGGTACCGCGACCGGCCTCGAACTTGGCCTTTGCGATGTCGTAATTCTGCTGTTGGAGCTTGATGTTCT
>JANXNT010000121.1 GCA_025353985.1 Limnoglobus sp. | reverse complement strand
CATCGTACGCCGAGTCCGGCGTTCGCGAAACGCCGTGTGAGATGGGTCGATTCTCCAATACAACCGTGCGTTTCCGGCCAGCCCGCAGCGCCAGCAAGGGGAACCCGATGACAACTTCACGCAGTGTCTGTGCCGTGCAAGTCCCTTGCTTGCGCTGCGGGCTGGCACGAGAAATCCTCGTTTAGCCGCGCCGCGTAGGCTTTGCGAAGCGAAGCGCGGGGCGTGAACTCACTGAAAATCCCATTGCGATCCGATGCTTGTAGTAGGCACATGCCATGTGCCGTTACGATAGTTTGCGGTTTACAACGATACAACTTGGGGTTTGCCGATACCCGAACGGCACACGGAGTGTGCCTACTACATAATCCATTCGCCATTTCCGTAATCCCACTCGTAGAACTTCCCCGTTGGCGGGCACTCACTTCATAACCCGACGGTGAGGTGGCTGTGACATCGCGTTCCCTACAAGCTGTGTTTCGTTCGCTCGTCGATGCCAGCAACCTGGTACCGGATGCGGACTTGCTGTGCCGGTTCGTGGCGAACGACGAAACGGCATTCGCGGAGTTGGTGCGCCGTCACGGTCGGTTGGTGTGGGCGGCGTGTCGGAACCTCACGCGGTCGGATGCCGAGGCCGACGATGCGTTTCAGGCGACGTTCCTCGTGCTCATTCGCCATGCAAAAACGATCCGCGATGCGGGCAAACTCTCCTCGTGGTTGCACGGGGTGGCTTACAAGGTGTGCGCGAAATCTCGGCAAGCCTCGAAGCGGCGCGCGACTCGCGAACAGGCCACGGCTGCGCACGAAGGAAACGGCCACGCCGTTCCCGAGTCGGCGTGGGATCGGGCGCTCGCAGCGGTTCACGAAGAAGCGGCGAAACTACCGGAAACACTGCGCGTGCCGTTCGTTTTGTGCTGCTTGGAAGGCAAAAGCGTTACCGAATCGGCTGAACAACTCGGTTGGAAACTCGGCACGTTTTCCGGTCGGCTGACGCGGGCCAAGGACGCGGTGTTGGCGAAACTCGACGCACGCGGACTCACACTCGGCGGCGTCGCGGCGGTCAGTCTGGCGGTGCCACCCGCCGTGTTGGTGGCGAAAACATCCGCACTCGCGCAGGTCGGGTTTGCGGTTCCCCTTACGATTCTGCAACTCTCTCAAGGAGCGATCGGTATGAGCATGACATCGGTAAAAATGCTGGCAGCCACCGTGCTGTTAACGTGCGGCCTAGGGTTGAGCGTCGGCACCGGCTGGCTCGCCACCGCCGACGCCCAAACGGCGACACCCACGAAAGCCGCACCCACGAAAAAAGATGCCGAGGCCGAGTTGAAGCAGCGGCAAGCGGAGTTGGATCAGGCACAGCAACTCGTCAAGGACTTTCTTCAACGAGAGATCGTGTTGGTGGCCAATCTCTCGAAGCCCATCACCTTCAAAACGGCGAAATGGGAGTACGAACTTGCCGAGATGAACGCCACGTTCGATGCGGCACAGTTCGCCACATTCCTTCAGGCACGCGAAAGCCAGCACTGGGAGTTCCTCGGCTCGACGACGCTGGGAACACACGGCGGGGCTTTCCAATGGCTGTTCCGTCGCCCGGTGATCACCACGCAGGCGGAACTGACTCGTCGCCTCGCACTCGATCTACAGGTTCGACCTTATCAACAACTCGGTATTGAGTTTTACACGCCAGTGAAACCCGAAGATGCGAAGTCGATCGAAGCGGAGATCGCGAAATTGCAAGCACAGTTAAAAGAGCTGCAAGCGAAGGGGCGTGTGGTGTTCCCGCTGTTGCCCGATGATTTTCGCGAGATGCTGGCGAAACTGGCCGTGAAAAAGTTTGGCAAGACACGGGCTTGGTTGATGACCGTGACGCCGCAAGGTCTCGCTGTCGAAGGCGATAAGGACGTTATCGAGTGGGCCACCGTCGCGGTGAAAACGCTGAAGTCTCTGTACGAGAAGTAGGCGTCGTTCCGGAGTGATACAAATACGTTATCACTACAAAACCAACCCGAGACTTCCCGCGATGACTAGCCACGTTCGCCCGACGCCGATGACCGACCCGCTTTACGATTACTTTCTCTCGGTGTCGTTGCGCGAACCCGATCTGCTGCGTCGATTGCGGGAAGAAACCGCGTTGCTATCCCATGGCGACTGGCAGACGGCACCGGAACAGGGGCCATTGCTCGATTTGTTCGTGAAAATGCTACCTGCCAAACGCATCCTCGAACTCGGCACCTTCACCGGGTACGGGACACTCTGGATGGCGCTCGCCGACCCCGCTACGCACATTACTACCTGCGATGTCAGCGAAGAATATACCGCCATCGCGAAACGCTACTGGGCCGAAGCGGGCGTCAGTGATCGCATCGATTTACAGATGGGGCCAGGGCTGGTAACGCTGACGAAACTCATTATGGACGGCCACGAAAACAGCTACGACTTCGCGTTCATCGACGCCGACAAAGGCCATTACGATGGCTATTACGAAGCGAGTTTGGCACTCGTTCGCCGTGGTGGCCTGATCGCGATCGACAACACACTTTGGGATGGCAAACCGGCCGACGAAACGGTAACCGATGTCGATACCGTCGCGATTCGCAACCTGAACGCGAAGTTGTTCGTCGACCCGCGTATCGATCTCTGCTTCCTGCCCTTTGCCGACGGCCTGACGCTGGCACGGAAGAAATAACCACTCGGAATCTTCACCTAGATTTCTTCCGCACTTACGACTATGGCCCGCCACCGACCTTGGGGGGCTGGCCGT
This sequence comes from Limnoglobus sp., assembly GCA_025353985.1. Lineage (GTDB taxonomy): Bacteria > Planctomycetota > Planctomycetia > Gemmatales > Gemmataceae > Limnoglobus. The sequence continues at coordinate 8,786 of JANXNT010000121.1, read as the reverse complement.
GAAGTACCTGTTTTGTTTGCTCGCGATGTTCGCGGGATTATCCGTGGCGCGTTCGCAAGAACCGCCGCCCGCCGACGGGATTGCGCCCGTAGCGGCGACGGAGTATCGCCTTGAGGACAAGGACAAAGACAAGGAAAAGAAGCCGGACCCGCTGAGTTTGAAGGGCAAGTGGAAGAACGGCCCGATCTTCACGAGCGAAGACGGGCTGTTTACGTTTCAACCGGTCGGCCGGTTTCAGTTTGATGTGGTGTCATACGCCGCCCCGTCGAGCGTTCGCCAGAACCTGCCTGGCCTCACGCCTTTTGAAGACGGCGTGGCGATACGCCGCTCGCGGCTCGGCGTCGATGGTGCGTATAACAAAACGATCGAATTTAAGGTCGAATACGACTTCGTCAACTCCTTCGTGACCAACAACAACCCGTTACGTGCGACGAATGCCACGGTGCCAACCGAGTTGAACCTGACGTTCCGCGAGGTGCCATATCTCGGGAATATCCGCATCGGCAATCAGAAACAGCCGATCTCGTTCGAGCATACCACCAGCAGTAAATACCTGAACTTCCTCGAACGCTCGCCGGTCTTCGATGCCTTCACCGAGAACGGCAACAACGGCTTCTCGATGGGAGTGACGACGTTCCAGAACTTCCTTGCGGACAAGCGCGGCTACTACTCGATCGGGTTGTTCAAGAACACGCGGAACGTCTTCGGATTCAACATCGGGCGCAACGAAACCGACCTAACGGGGCGGTTGGTCGTGTTGCCGATTTACGAGAACGAAGGCGAAAAACTGTTGCATGTCGGTGTTGGGGCGAGCCATCGCGATCTCGACGACGACCAGACTCGCTACCGCACGCGGTTCGGTGTACGTAGCGAACCGGGGGCGTTCGCGAGTCTCATTTCGGACACGGGTATGATCTTCGGCAGTCGGCAGAATACGCTCGTGCCCGAGATGGCGGGCGTGTTCGGGGCGTTCTCGTTTCAGAGCGAATACGCGATGTCGTTCCTGTCGCAAACCGCACTGCCTGTGGGCACAACGCGGGTGCCTTTCGGCAACACGTTCTACCACGGTGGCTACATCGAAATGCACTACTTCCTAACGGGCGAGCACCGGAAGTACGACCACGAACGCATGGCGTTCACTCGCGTCACGCCACGGCGTCCGCTGAGCTGGACCGGCGAGAAACGCGGCACCGGCGCATGGCAACTCGCCGCCCGCTATTCGTATCTGGACCTCACGGACAAAGGCATTCAGGGCGGCGTCACGCACGAATTGGCACTCGGCCTCAACTGGTTCCTGACGCCCAACGCGAAGATTCAGTCGAACTACATCCTCACGGATCGCTACGTCAACGGCAGCCCCGCCAACGGCCTCCTGCATGGCTTCGGAATGCGAACCGCGTGGGATTTTTAGGCACTTTTGCTGATTCGCGTGGTATCAAACGGCAACTCACTTTTGAGCCGTAAACAAAACGGATTAATTCCGTGGTTTTGTGATTCCACTCTTGATTTCTGTTCTATACTGGACATAATTAAAGAAGGCTGACAAATTATTTCTTTTCGTGCGTACCTGTTTTTAGGAATGCTATGTTCTCTCCCAACTCAAGGCTCTCTCGAGGCAAATCGCGTGGTTTCACGCTGATTGAGCTTCTCGTTGTCATCGCGATTATCGCGATCTTGATCGGGCTACTGTTGCCCGCAGTGCAAAAGGTCCGCGAGGCGGCTGCGCGAGCGAAATGCTCAAACAACCTCAAGCAGATGGGCATCGCCATCCACTCGTACCACGACACGAATGGTTTCATGCCGGTCGGCAGTTACGGTCAAGATCTCACGCCAGTCGGTTCCCGGCCCACTACTGGCGGCATCTACTCCACTGGCGATGGTAGCTGTTGGTTAGCCTTCATCCTCCCTTACGTCGAGCAAGGCCCGCTGTTCAGCCGAATGACTTTCCTGGGTGGCTCCGGCTGGAATAATCCTGCCGATCAAAATAACCTGCTGTCATCGGGGAACGTCAATGCCGCTGCGGCCCGCGATCTGACGCTTCAGACGTATCGCTGCCCATCGGACAACAAAGCGCCGCTGACGTCCGCAAATAATCGAATGAACTTGGCGACGAGCCTCGGTACGGTCAATATCACGCGCAGTAGTTACGTGGGTATCGCCGGTGCAGTCGACAACATCGACGGTACGGGTGCATTCAAAGAGGCACGCACTTCCGCAGGTTGGTCGAATCGCGGGGTCATGTCCGTCGGAGGGATTTTACCTCCCGGGTTTCACCGCATCACGATGAATGGTGGCATCCCAGACGGTACTTCTAACACCATCATGGTTTCGGAAGAAGCGGGCATCTACTTTCAAGACAACGGAAACCGCCGTGAAGACTGGGGATCGGGAATCGGTGGGTTCTTGAGTGGCGGTGCCGATACAAGTTCGGGTAACGGCACTTGCGGCGACTGTCGCGGCATCAACTTTACGACCATTCGCTATCGCATCAACCAAAACAAAGGCTGGGTGGATAATATCTCTGCCACAGGTGTGGGTGGCGGTAACGGAGACAACAGTGGTGCGAACAATCCATTGACGTCCAACCACACGGGTGGCGTGAACACGCTCCTGGGTGACGGTTCTGTCCGTTTCCTACGAGATACGATCGATCTCGTTCAACTCGCCCGTCTCGCAACTCGCGATGATGGTGGCACAATCAACATCGATTAACGCACGCCAGTTCTACGATAATCCCAACGCAGCCCATGCACCCGAAATGACCTCGGTGCACGGGCTGTGTATGTTGATGCCACATAGCGCGTGGAACGATACTTTGCGCGTGCCCTTTATAAATCATTTTGAGACACATTACGGCATACAGTGAATTCCTACTTGCGTCGATTCGCCTGCGATTTTTTACTGTGTGCTTTCGTATTGGCGATCCAGAATCCAAGCCCACGGACGACCGTCCGTAGGGAGTTCCAGCGAGTGGCAGCGGATGATCGTTATGCAACGGAGGGTCACGAAATGGATGAGGTTTTTGCAGGCATACGCGACGCTCTGACCAAACTCCGCGATTCTACGCAACCATTTGGTATGTTTGGTAGTCAGTCGCATGGCTTCCAACTTCATCCGACGCTAACCGAGGACGCGGTACGCGAGTTCGAGCAGATTCACCGCGTCACTCTCCCTGCCGAGTATCGCGGTTTCCTTCTGAAAGTCGGCAACGGTGGAGCGGGACCATCCTACGGGCTGTTCAAACTCGGTGAGATGGACGATGGCCCGTGGCAGGAGGGCGACGGTTTTATTGGGAATCTATCGGAGCCGTTCCCACACTCCGAGCCATGGAATGACCTGTTCGAGGAGCCGTTGGAGTCCTTGGCGAAAGGATTCGACATCGCTGAATATGAAGCCGCATACGAGTTGTGGGATGCGAAATACTGGTCCCCGACCAACGTCAATGGGGCCGTCCCGATCTGCCATCTCGGATGTGCGTACCGCGAATGGTTAGTCATCACTGGCCCCGAAGCCGGGAACGTCTGGTGCGACGTCCGAGTCGATCGTGCCGGATTGCAGCCAGTTGCGCAGACCGGTAAATCTCGCGTATCGTTCCTACAGTGGTATCAATCCTGGTTGGATGATACATTGAGCCTGATCCAATAAGCAAAGGCAGACATAACACTTGTTCGGCGACGGAGGGTTTCGGGGTGGGCAACGTCGGAAAGATCGTCAGGCGTGCCCTTTTGGTGGTTGTGTTCGCCGGGGTATGCGGCTCGTGCCTCTGGTTGCCGTTCGTCACTTTCAACGACCTGCCTCCGTGGGAGGCCATCGAGGTCGCCCGCCAGCGGGCTGTCGCGGAGGGGCACCAGGTCCAAGAGGCCGGCAGCATGGGTCTGTACATCACCCAGCCCGACTCGTTCGGCGGATGCGAGGTCGAAGTGCTCTTCGGGCTGCCCCCAGACAGTCGGCAGAATGTCAGGGTGCGGTTGCGGCGATCATCCGCCCTACACCGTTGGCAGGTGTTCGATGTGGCCATTCACGAGTCGCTCAAGTAGCCCAGGTGACCTGTTATACTTCACGCGGAGTGATTGGATACGTTTTGTTAGCCCGAAGCGCTAGCGAGGGAGTCGTGGCGAGTCTGCGAGACGCGACGCAAAACCAACATTTCCGGGTTTACGAACCGTCGTGTTTCGAAGACTCACTACGACCCGCGATCGCAGCTGTTTGACTGTCCTCCCTCGCTCGCGCGTCGGGCTAACGGGAATCGCCTTGCACTTTACTTCCCGCCGTTGCGGTGGAAGTAGCCGTTGGTTGCGGCGGGTTCTTGCGTTTGCATTTCGCCGGCGGGGAGCGATGCGAAGGTTTCGATGTTTTCGCGTAGCTTCTTCGATGCGGCGTTGATCGCCTTCTCGCCGAGATCGACGAGTTCGCGGCGAACGCTCGTGATGATTTCCGATAGCGGGTTGATCGAAGTCGTTCCCGTCGTGTCCATGGCAGTGCGTGCCGTGGTGACGCGGGTGAGCATTCGGCCTGCGATGCCTGCGCCCACGGCGAGCAGCATCCCTTGCCACGGGTGATTGACGAATTGCTTTCGCAAATCCAACCCGCCGCCGCTCGGGCCGCTGAACAAACTTCGTACGCTCTGGGTCGCATCGGTCACCGTGCCCCGCAACGCCGATGTGGCGTGATCGACCGTGCCAGTCGCTTGATCGACGGTATCGGTCACGCGATCTTCGAGTGCGGCAAATCGTTCGGTCAGCGATCGACGCGCGGCGAGGATTCGCTGGTCGTTCTCGCTTATCTTCGTGTGATCCATGACAAGCTCTCCTGAAACGATTGAAGGGATTTAGACGGTAGCCATCGTACCAGCATCAACTGATGGCGTGCGATCACAAGCATCACGATACCGACCGCGAAGGTCGTAAATCCCGTAATGGCGAGTGCCGCGGTTTCGGTGAAGCCGAGGCGATCTTGGAGTAGCTGGGCAATCGAGAAGATGATGAACACGAAACCGATTGCCATCAGCGTACCTGCCGCGGACATAATGCCGACGACGTTGGTGGCGCGATCCGCCTCGCCCTTGACTTCGTTGACCATCTGCACGGCATGGGCCGATACGAGTTCTTGCGTCCCGCTCGCCACATCGGCAAGCAGCTTCACATAGTGTCGTTCGGTGGTTTCATTGGCGACCGGTGTCATGTTTCCATCCTCCAGAATGGTGCGAAAATTACGCGATGTCGCGGGTACGTCGGCCCATAATTAGGCTGACCACGAACAGCACCAGGAACACGAAGAACAGAATCTTGGCCCCTTCCATCGCAGGCCCGACGATGGTGGTGAAACCGAGCATCGCCGCGATCAGAGCGACGACCAAAAAGATGACAGCGTAACGGAGCATGATGAGTCCCCAAGTGGAAGTTGCAGTGGCACGATCAGGTGTTGAGCGTGGCGTCTGAGTTGAGATTGTGTAATGCAGATCGCGTGCCAATCGGCTTGATTTGTGTATAGATTGCATCCATCCACAAATGAAAAAACAGCCGATGCATGGGCATCGGCTGTTTGAATTTTCTACATTGTTGGTGGAGAGCGAACGAACATCATCGGCGGACGTCGCGGCAGTTATGAAACACGCTCACGGGGATCGCCATACCGCGTGGCAACATCCCAATCAGCTTCGATTGCACCACTTCTGAAGGCCGCAGGTCGATGCGATCATCAGGGAAGTATTCTTCATCGCAATCGTATCGGTTTTGCTCTGGTGGCAGTTCGAGTAATCCCGTGCTGTTCTGGTAATCGGTCATCATGTTCGATCCTCGCTTTCACAATGAACATATGCATTTGGCGTGCCAATTCAAGTTCTTGTTGCGAATAGCCGAGGAACCGCTGACAACCCTTTCGCGAGTCCGGAAATCGGAAGCACATTGCGCATCGTTAGGTAGCACACACCCGGATTTCGCCTTACTTGCCCTTCAGGTCGGGTGCGCCGAGGATCGTGAAGTAGAAGCCGTGCGGGTTGCTGCCGTTGGCGATCTTGAGCAGGATCTCGTTCTTGCCTTTTTGCAGTTTCACCTTCAGGGTGTTTTGCTCCGGCGAGGCCGCACGGGTTTCCTTGTGGGTGAAGATTTCCTTGCCGTTGAGGTACAGCGTGGCTCCGTCGTCGGTGCCGATCAATACGGTGGCGTCGGCGGCTTCGGGCGATTCGATTGCCTTGTATGCGAACGAAACCGTGTTATTCGCTTTGTCGCCGTGGAGTTTCGCGAGGTCGATGTAGCCACCCGATTCGGGGCGAACGAGCGCCCACGATTTGCCGTCGATCTTGGCGGCCAAGTTGAAGGCACGCTCGGGGCCGTACGTTTTGTCGAGGCCATCGTTGCCGCCCGGCGATGCGAACGGCCCCATGATCATCCACGAATCGGGCGTGAACGATGGCGTTTGCAGTTGCGTTAAATACTCGACGACATCGACGAGTTCGTCTTCGGTGAGCGTGGCCACGAGGCCTTCGGGCATGATCGATTGCAACGATTTCTTACGCTCGGTGCCCTTCACCGCGAATTGATAATCTTTGCCGTTCGCGTCGCGGACCGTCAGCGTCGTTTCGGTTTCGCCGACGAGCAACCCCGTGATCGACTGGCCATCTTCGCTATCGAGCTTCCAACTGACGTACTGATCGGCGATTGCCTTCGACGGGTACAACAGGCTCTCGAAGAGGTTTTCCTTGCTGCCCTTTTTGCCGATCATCGACAGGTCCGGGCCGATCTGGCCACCCTGCCCGCGAACCATGTGGCACTTCATGCACTGGACTTCGCTCGTCAGGCTCTTGGCCATGATCGCGTGGCCGTTCTGCGCGTTGCCGGTGCGTTTTGCGAGTTCCGCCAGCGGTGGCAGTTTCTTCGGGTCGAGCTTGCCGGGCGCGGGGAAGAGAATCATCGCCTTGCTGCGTTCGCCCGCGAACGGGCTGTTCCGCAGCAGTCGCCCCGTGTCGGCGACGAGGTCTTTCGGCAGTGCGTTCTTCTCGCCTTGCATCAACAACCAGCCCGTGCCGCTTCGCGAACCGGCAAGGGTTTGCACCGCCGCGAGTTTCAGTGCGTGCGTAGCCGTCGGCGAATTCACCGCTTTTTGCACGTACTCCAGCGCTTTTTCGCAAGCCGCCGATGCCTTGCCACCGGCGGGCAGGTGTTCGCCCAACGCTTGCACGCAAACGAGCGAAAGCGGATTCTCCGGGTGGCCGATGGCGAAGATCGCCTCGACCGCTTTGATGTCTTTGAGCTTGCCGAGCGTGCGAATCGCATCGCTGCGGACATCGACTGACATCGTCGTGTCACCGGCGATGCGAATGACATCGGGCAGTGCGGAAACGAAGTTCGCCGCCGACACGAGTTGCAGTCCGGTGCCGCTCGTTTTGGCGTCGGCCAGTAGCGCCCGGATGCTGTCCTTGAGTTCATCGCTCTTGGCGATCGCGTTCCATTTCGTCGGCAGGAACAACCGCAGGTTCTCGATCGCCTTCGCCTTCACTTCGGCGGGGTGGTCGCCCTTCAGCAAGTTCAGCATCGTCTTCGCGGCGGCGGCATCGTCGCTCGATGCGAGAATGTCGACGATCCGCGCCTTCTGCATCGCGGTGACCTTGCTGTCGCTCATCAGTTTTTCGAGCTTCGGCAACATGCTCTTCGGCCGCAGTTCCCAAACGAGGTCCGCAACCTTGTCGTTCCATTCGGGGAAGTGCGTCTCGAAGTCCGCAAGGATCGCATCGCGCCGAACGGGGTCGGTGCCGCAGGCAATGTTGAGCGCGGCGCGGTAGAAAATGTCTTGGCCGTCGTAGAGCTTGGCGAGGGCGTAGAAGACAGGCTTTGCCTGATCGATGGGCGTGTGCCGAATCCCAAGTGCGAGTTCACGCGGCACAGTCAGTCCGTGCAGGCGGACAATCTCATCGAGAGCCTCGGCGGGAACACTTAGCGGCTCTCCAGCTTTCGCGATGTTCGCTTGGTTTACCAACCCGAAAGCGAGGCGAACCCCGAGGGCGGCCCCTGGATTAGTCTTGCCGACACTCTTGTTGAACTCGGCTTGTGCGGACGCTAGTCGCTCCGACATTTCCTTGTGCAGACCGAGTCGTTCACCACCATTGCCGAGCAGGACATCAAACAGCATGGTGACAGCTCGGACCTGATCAATGGGCTGGCTTCGGCCCATCCCTTGGGCGAGAGCGTCAACTGCCTCCGCCATCGGTATCGTCCGCAACTTCGCTTGTGCAGCCAGTCGCGAAGTGAGACACGAAGATCCCAGCGCCGCCAATATGCCCTCCTTTGTCTCCAGTTTCACCTCGGGCACCTTATACCCCTTGTGCCCCGTCGGCGTGAGCCGGTAGATGCGGCCGCGGGTCCAGTCGCCCATGCCGTGGCCGCCGACGCCGGGGTCGTACCAGTCGGCGACGAACACGCTGCCATCGGGGGCTACGCACGCATCGCTCGGGCGGAACCAGGTGTCGCTGCTCGTCAGCATGTTGGTCTTTTCGAGTTCGTATCCCGCACCCTTCGGCTTGCGTTTGAAGTAGCGGACTTCGCGCGGGCCGGCATCGCAATGAATGAGGTCGCCCTGATACTGTTTCGGTAGCAATGTGCCTTCGTAGAAGCAGATGCCGGTCGGCGAGCCGAAGCCCGTTCGCAATGTCTTGTGGACGATGCCGGGTTGCTCTTCGTGCCAGTGGGTTTGGCCGGGGCCGCGTGGGCCGTAGCCGTAGTTCCCGCCCGGCATCACGTGGCAAATCCGCGTCTGCTGATTGCCATCGTCGTCGTTGTCGCTCAGCCAGATCT
>JANXNT010000117.1 GCA_025353985.1 Limnoglobus sp. | reverse complement strand
TTCCAGATCATCGCTTTTGCCACTCCTTGCGATAGAGACAGGGTCCGTTCCGTAATTCCCATTGCATTCGGGATTTCATTTGCGAGCACCGACAGTGCCGCGTGCGCCGTCGCCCAAACCCACGACGGCGAGACGCTGCGTGCCGAGTTTCCGGTGATGGCCAGCACGGTCGAAAGCACGATGCCACGAATCGCGAGTTGGCGTTGCAACCGTTCGCGTGCCCGTGCTAACCGCGTCACAAGCGTGCTGGTCGGGCAGCCCAACCGCAATGCCGCATCCGCCGTCGACAGGCCGCCCGCATAGCACAATTGAATCGGCAGACGGTACTTCTCCGGTAGCCGTCGGATTTCCTCGGCGAGCAGTTCGCTGCGTTCGTCGGCCACCAACTCGATCGCAGGAACATCCGATTCGAGCGGCCCGGCTTTGCCCGATTGTTGTCGTAATCGCCGCGCGACATTCTCGGCCACACGGTAAAGCCACGCCGCCAACGCCGCCGGTTCGCGAATCGAATCGAGCCGTTGAACGAGTACGAGAAACGTTGCTTGTGCCGCATCGTCGATGTCCGCATCCGAACGCAACCACGACCGGCACACCGCCCGAATCGCGGGCGTATGCCGGGCCACGAGGATCGCGAACGCCACTTCGTCGCGCGTCTGGCGGAACTGCGTCAGCAGTTCGGCATCCGGGCGTGCATCCGCAGGCAGACCGAGTATGGGGGCCGAAAGCCGCATGGATAATCGCAAGTCGGTCCTCTCCGAATCCGTTCGCGGCAACCGTTACCAGTAAAGTGCAGGCTCCTGCCCGAAAGATTTCACGATTTTAACGATTACTCGGGCCGAGTGTAGCAAATTGCCGATTGACAAGCTGGTTTTGATTGGTGACAATCCGGAAACGCCGAACCCTATTCGAGGATTCACGCAATGAACAAGACACCCTACGACAACGGCATCGAACAAGGAATTGACATCGGCCGCGAACGCAATATGCGAGACGCCACAATCGCGTTGCTGGAAAGTAAGTTTCGTGCAGTCCCCAAGTCCTATCTCCAGCGGATTGGCACGCTTGCCTACGCCGAGTTGCTGGCACTGGTCGTCCGCATCCCAGATGCCCCATCAATGGAATCGCTGTTTCCTGCTAGCTAATTTAGACGGCGGCCCAGACGGCGGGTACGGTTTCGCGGTGGTCGCCCTGAATGTAAAAACTCTCGCCGCCATCGGCGACGGTACGTACGAGGATCGTCTTCCAGGGGCGATAGTAGTAGCGCGGGTCGGTCTTCGGGGCCTGCCGGTGGTAGTCGTCGTCGAGCGGGATCAGGTCGAACACCGCCGTCGTGAACTTCGCGACGCGCTTGCCATCTTGGTGGGCCACATTCCGCGCCATTGCCAGTGCCTTGAGATACACTTCTGGCCCCATCACCGCCGTGCCGAAGTTCAGTGCCACGCCGCCTTCGAGGTTACGTACTTGTTCCGCGAAGATCAGGAAGTCGGTGTAACTCGCCTGCCCGAGTGCCGCCCCATCGGCGTTCGGGTGTTCGTGAATGATGTCGTAGCCGATGCCAATATGGACGGTAACGGGGATACCCAACCGGTACGCGGCGGCTAGCACGGAGATGTCTTTGTGCGGGAAATTGCCCGTGGCAATCTCTCGGCCAATCGATTCGCCGTAGCCGATGCCATCGCGAACCCCGGCGACGATTGCATCGTTCATCGCGCCGGTTTCACGCCACAAACCGAACTCGCCAGTTCGCACGTATTTCGCCACACTTTCCGTGCTCGCACCGATCTGCGCAAACTCCCAATCGTGGATCGGCCCCGCGCCGTTCATGGCAATCAGCGAAATGAACCCGCGTTCCATGAGGTCGATGAGATGCCGTTGCACGCCCGCACGCAGAACGTGAGCGCCCATCATGAGGATGCGTGCCGCACCCGTCGCTTTCGCATCGCGCAACCGCTGGCCGACGATCCCGATTGATGGGTGTGCGAAAGCGATTGGCGAATCGAGCGAACGCAACACGCTGAGCGTGAGATCGTGTTCGCGCTCCGCCAACGGTTTCACGATTAATCGCGAGCGATCGAACAACGGATGCGGCATCGGTAGGCCCTCGG
>JANXNT010000065.1 GCA_025353985.1 Limnoglobus sp. | reverse complement strand
ACGCTGGTCGATACCGTCATCGAAATGTTGTCGTCGGACTTCGCACCGACCGAGATTATCCTCGATGCCGGCAACGGCAAAACGCTCGCGTTCCTGAACGCCCATGCCGAAATCTTCCGCCAAGAGTATCGCGGCAACGACGTCGTCGTGCGCTGCTACCTGCCAAAACACCTACTCCACCAGGTGCAAATCCCCGGCGTGCAGGTGCAGTTCCTCGATTTCACGTCGAAGGTAGATGCAGAAGCGAGCGAACCGATCGAATCGTGATGATGGTGTGAAACAGACTCAAAATGCGCCTCTGATAATCGACGTAAGTCACAATTGCGGACGCTCCAAAACCCTGTTTTGGGGTGTTTTTCGGCCCTTTTTGATCGAAAATCGCCGATCCGTTTCGAGCGGTTTCGCGTTATACTGATGGCTCGTCTGAGGTTACGCCAAGTCTCTTCGATTGGCACTCGCCGAAAGACCCGACCAAAAATCGACCGCGCACGCCTTTTTATGTCACTCGGCGACACTTTTGCGTCACTTCGAGACCTTTTTGGTCACTCCGAGCACGTCGCGAATTCTGACTTACGTCGAATCGTCTCCGATTTTTTGACTTCCGCGAATCGCGTATCACTCGCGGCTCGCGTGTCGATTCGCAAGGCACGAACTCACCGGACAATCGCGTTGTCATCCGATACGCCGAGTCCCCGCGCTTCGCTCCGAAGACTACGCGGCGCGGCTAAACGCAGACGGGAAATTACTACGGTGCTCGCGTGCTTCTCCGCGTTGATCGAGAGGGCACTGGGTGCGATCCCGGTCATCTTCTCGACCGCGCGGAGAATAACAAAAACGTATCGAATCACCCCGCTCGAAGTATAAACACCAAAATACTAGCGAAATATCGGCCCCTCGCAGGCAGACACACCGAAATTCCTGGCTTCTCGCTCGGCGAACGGTATCTCTTGGGTTATCAACTTTGCTTCTGAGGCTGCATTTCATGGAAATTTATTCGGAATGGCAGTTGAAACTGGGGGGGGGCATAGCAGGTAAGATCGATTTCGCGGGTCGCACCGATCCGGTATTTCCCCATGTTTCGCAAGGAGTTCGTAGTGAAGAAGATAATGCGGATCGTGTTGACAGCGGCGATCATGTGGGCAGGCTTTGCCCCGGCCACCTCCTTCGCGCAAGAAGCGGGACCGGTGCTCGGCGTATCCGATGTCGTGACCGTGTCTGTGGAGCGGATGGCAATCATCGGAACCACCACCCAAGATTTGGCCGACATCGGCTTCGCG
>JANXNT010000006.1 GCA_025353985.1 Limnoglobus sp. | reverse complement strand
TGGCCCCGGTGGCGGCCCGCGGGTGCTCGCGTTCGACGGCAAGAGTTTGCTCACGAACACGCAAACGAACCTCGCGAACTTCTTCGGCGGCAACGTCGACAGTCGCGGCGGCATCCGCGTCGCCGTGAAAGACCTCGATGGCGACAATCGTGCCGACCTCGTGGTCGGCTCGGGCGCAGGGGCGGGTAGCCGCATTACGAGCTACCTCGGGAAGAACATCGCCACCAGCGGCACGCCAACCGCCCAGTTCGACTTCGACGCCATCAGCGGCTTCAACGGCGGAATCTTCGTGGGGTAAACGAGCGAACGCCCACGGACGACCGTCCGTGGGCGTTTCGATACTTAATTAAGGTACTTTCCAAATGCGCTTTTGAGGATCACGTCTCTGCACAGTGGACAAATTTAAAGTGTGTGTGTTACTCTGTGTGCGATGAATTAAAACGCTCATTCGACACACAGGATCGACACCATGAACTTGGAACTGGTTTGCGTAAACCTCGGTGGCGAAGGCGAGATCGAGGGTGCATGGAATCAACAGCCACCGTTCGCCACCGCAGCGAGTTGGCGTTCGACGACGATCCTCAACCGCAACAAAACGATTGCCGAGTTGGAGTCGGAAGGTCACATCTTCGTTATCTGCCCGAACGATCGATTGAGTTTCGATGCGGACTCGGTCGATGTTGTGTACACTGACAGCATTGCGATCGATCGCGTGACCCACTTGGGACCATCGCCGCAAACGTCGGAAATTCAGCGTATCCTGAAGCCGGGTGGTGTCTGGATCCACGATGGCCAAATACGATGGCGGAAACCATGAATCGATTCCTGAGACTGTTTCGCCACGAAACACCTGCACCCCTCGGGCAAATCTACGCAGATGATCGCTCTGCGCTTTTCCCTTCGGTTGTGGCAGAATCGCCGGTTCTGGAACTTTGGCTGCGAAATCGTTCGATACCTGCAACAGGTACATTTTTGCTCATCGGCGTGGCAACGTGGTCCGGCTACGACATGAAATTACTCGATGAAGTCGAGCACGCCATCGACAAACCCGATGTTGTGGGCGTTTTCGACATGCAGGAAGCCCAGCACCCCGACGATTTCGCTTCTCGTATTCCCGGCTTGCGGGATGTCGTGCAAGGACCAGTTGCTGGTCTCTGGAAAGACGGCCTGCTGATCGAATCGGGATCGGGCCACATGGCGCAAGACATCGTATTCAAATCGTGCGGACTTAACCCCGACGAAATTCCCGACCGACTTTCCACCAGCCTGAAACCGGATTATGCCACGCCCCGATGACCGCAAGCCGAACCAACTCCGCCCGCTGACGTTTCAGCGGCAATATACCCGCAACGCGCCCGGTAGCGTGCTCGTGCAGATGGGTAAAACTGTCGTGCTTTGCACCTGTTGCGTCGCGAAGGATGTACCCGAGTTCCTCAAAGGACGCGGCCAGGGCTGGATGACCGCAGAGTACGGCATGTTGCCGGGTTCGACGAATACGCGGAAAGCACGCGACAAAGCGGGCAAAGTCGATGGGCGAAGCGTCGAGATTCAACGCCTGATCGGTCGAAGTTTACGCGCGGTGATAGACCTCGCAAAGCTCGGCGAACGCACGTTGTGGGTCGATTGCGATGTCCTGGACGCCGACGGCGGCACGCGCACCGCGAGCATCAACGGCGCGTTCGTGGCCGTGATCGACGCACTTCATTCGGTGAAAGATCTCACGTCGCCGATCAATGAGATTATCAAGGACAGCCTCGCCGCAATCAGCGTCGGTATCATCAATGGTGAGGAACGGCTCGATCTGGAATACGTCGAAGACCGAGATGCCGAAGTGGACATGAACCTCGTAATGACAGGTAAAGGTCAGTTCATTGAGGTGCAAGGGACCGGCGAAGAATCGACGTTTACGCGAACGCAACTCGACCGCTTGCTCGAACTCGGAGCGGCCGGCATTCTGGAAATCAGCGGCTTACAAAAAGCGGCACTCGGCTCACGCTGGCCGTTTTAACTCGGGACTAGGGACGAACGATTCAATAATTCGTGTTCGACTAAGGGATCGTGTCGTATTTTCAAATCGACGCGATTTTTTGGTTGACAACCATATCTTGCTCGCAGATAAATAGAAATATAGTTACTGGAGAAATCGCGTCCGTACCAGTTAGGGGGATTCGTCGAATGAACCGCACGTCGCCCACGACTGCCTTCGTCGCACCATTCGTTTTCATTAGCTACAGCCACGCGCAAGAAACGGAAGTCAGTAAGATCGTCGGATTTTTAAAACAGAACGAGATCGATCTCTGGTTCGACCACGGTATCACGTCGGGCGATGAATGGCTACAGAAAATTTCGATCAAGCTCGGCGATTCAGACATCTTCCTGCTCTGCGTTTCCAAAAAAGCACTCGAATCGAATTGGGTTCGCAAAGAATGTGCGATGGCCATCACGCGAAACACCAATGAAGGTTACCCGATCGTTTTGTTTCGCCTAGAAAAATGTGAGTATCCCAAAGAGTTGAAATTTCTCGAACAATATCAGGAAGTGAATGCGAATTCCGTCAATTGGGAAAAAGATTTGCCTCTTCTTTTGAGCGCGATGAAAAACAATCTCTGCTGGGTACGCGCGGATGAAAAAGCGCCGCCGATACCGATGTCGGCCCCCCAACGAATTGCCAGCGATATCTACGAAGGCAGTGTCTCGACGTTTAACACATTGGTGAAAAATCCCACCAAACAGGCCTATTGTTGGATACGTCATCCACTCGTGGTGGCTCTCGGATTATGCATACTGTGCGGCATCGCGTATTATTCATTTTTTAAAAAACCGGTGCCTAATGCTATTGGAGATCCCAAACAACAAACTGACGCGACGGCCCCATCAATTCCTGCGATGGCACCTTCTCAAACGCATACGCACGGCATCATTGAAATTAGCCGTAGTGGAATGAAGGCATTGAGCTATCGCGCAATCCGTGCAGCAGATGGACGGTTCGTTTTAGCCGAACGTGCGGATCTAACGAATTCCGTCGACATGAATATAAAATTGCGGAGCGAACAACTCGATTATATAACCGCAGACAAACAGTTTACAGATGTATCGATCGCTGTCGTATGTAATGGCACTCAGGAATTGAAGAGTTGGCTGATGTCGGAAAAAGTAGAAGAGAAAAATATTTTCGTCATTATCAGCAGTGGTGCCTCTTATGGAATTCGAAACGAGGTCGTGAGCGGTTTTCAAAAACAATTGCAAACATCGCTCGGTAACGTTGTGAGTGTCGAAATTGCCAAAGCGGAAAATGAAGCCGAGTATCTGCATAGTGGAGTGATGAAAAAACTAGGCAAGCCGAAAACGCACAATGCATTCGTAATCGATGTGGGTAGTGGGAATGTAAAGGGCACGTTTTACGATACCGACGGAATGTATCAAAGTCTATACGATCCGATTCCCGGAACAGTGACACTCCGCGAACGGGCCGCAATCAAATTGACGCAGGTTCCAAGACGAACCGAAACCGCATTCGAACGCGAATCGTATATGAAAGCGATGGATGCCTTCGCGAATGTGGAGATAAACTTGGAACTCGCCATATCGCGAACGCCGTCGATCGCGAATCCCCAACTGACACCCGACGTCTATCTTGCAGGCGGTTCGGTATGGGCAATGATGCGGATTGCACGCCCTGATTTATCGTTGGTGCTGAATGATAGTAACCGGTTGATACCGATTAATAATTTGAATACACCGAGTCGTTCGACAGATATCGAACGCTTTCGACAACGTACGATTCTTGAAGGCGATGATATTTTGTCCGATTCTCCACCACCCACTGCAAGTTACGCTGTGGAATTCTCGAAACTTCTCCAACTCAATCCGATGCCCAAGGCACGGATAGTCGAGTTGAAACGAGTGATGGGCCGTTTCAAACTGGAAGATCGAATCGCGGCCGGTGCGTTACTCAATCGGTTGTCGATTTCGCTGAAACTGAACGACAAAAAACGAAACGTGTACTTTTACAACGACCCGGATTTCGAATGGCTCTCCAACTATTTGGAGCAGCGGTTGAATGCCAAGTAACCCCTCAACTGGAGTCGACATGATTCGGATGTTTACAATGTGGATTGCGAGTTTCGCAATTCTCTCTTCGTACAGTTTGGATGCGCAGGCGCAGTCTGCTAATGGATCCAAAGCGCTCGGTATCGAGATCGGCAGCAAAGCCGTTAAGCCGGTCGTGGCCACGCTAATTAATGGCAAAGTGGAACTGACGGCGGACAAGAAAAACGAGCGTGGGACTTCGATTGTTGCTGGTGTCGTCGATGGCAAACTCAACGATGCCTCGATTGCTGCCACGGTCGATAAAGTCGTCGAAGTGTATAATCTGCTAAAAGGGGATATCCCCGACGATGCCGTATATATCGTCATC
>JANXNT010000005.1 GCA_025353985.1 Limnoglobus sp. | reverse complement strand
GTCAGTCCGCCGGTGGTTTGGGGATCGCAGAACCACCGGCGGACTGACGTCGCGCCGTTCGCCTCTCGCAAGGTTTAGCCGCGACGCGAAGGCTTTGCGAAGCGGAGCGCGGGGAGTGAACCACGCAAAAATCGCGTTGTCGTTCGATACATCGTGCCTTCGGGAACATCGTGCCTTCGGGAGCAATGCTTTACTGATGCCTACTTTCCTGCTTACCTGGAACTCCGCAGTCTGGAACGGCGAGATCATCGACCCGTGCGACTGGAGCTGCGGCAACAATAAACGGATCAAGGTGGGGGACCGGCTGTTTCTGATCCGGCAGGGTACCGAGCCGCGCGGCATGGTCGCGTCTGGCAAGGCGCTGTCCGGTGTCTTCGAGGACGACGAAGGCGTGCGTAGGGTTCGCATGGGTATCGATATCCTTTTAGATGCAGAAATCGAGGAGATTTACCCTCGCTCCGAACTGATTGTGCTGAACGACGGGTTGGCCGAACCGATGCACTGGGGCGTCCAGATATCCGGCACACGAATACCGGACGTAGTGGCCGCACGGCTTGAAATAGGTTGGCGAGAATTCCTCTCGGGCCGACTGCCACCAGCCGAAGAGGTAGGTCAGGCGTTCGTCTACCCAGAAGGGTCGATCCGGCAAATCACGGTAAACGCCTACGAACGCAGTCCCGAAGCGCGACGACGTTGCCTCGAACACCACGGGCGGTCTTGTGCGGTGTGCGGCATGTCGTTCGGGGCCGTCTACGGGCCGCTCGCCGATGGCTTCATTCACGTGCATCACCTCAAGCCGCTGTCCGAAGTCGGCGAAGGTTATCACATCGATCCAATCGAAGACTTGCGACCAGTGTGCCCGAACTGCCATGCGGTGTTGCCCGTGGGCGAGCGCTGCCGAAGCATTGACGAAGTACGTGAGCTTATGGCGAAGCAAAGGGATTCACAAGCCAAACCACAGAGGGAGTCGAGTTGACAAACTTTGATGCATTCAACCCGGCCATCGACCGCTATGACAAGCGCAGTGCGGCACGACTGTTCCGGTTGCTATGGCCGGACGCTGCCGTGGCGCGGGCGGTCGCCGAGAACTTGGCGGCTTCCGTTCGCGTGGCACACGCTGCTGGGGAAGCGTGTTGGGGAATCACGATGTTTGCACAAAGTCTGCGACTGAACGTCGGCCAAGTGGAAACGCTGACGCTATCGGCTGAAGGCGGTCGCTACCTGTTTCGTTCTCCGCTCATCCTCGATATTCCACAACGGTTTGAGATCCGCATTTCCGATAACCCAATCTACCCAGCGGTTCCGGTACCGTCGGGCGTATGCTTTGTGCCGCAATCTGAACTCGCAACTTTGCCAGAAGCGATCCGCAACAATCACGAGGCGTACATTCAAGCCGCAGCGTCTTTTAAGCGATCGTCACCGTTTAAGCGAAGTTTCTCGCCATCAGTTTTGGAATACATCGAGTTTGCACTCGGCACGAACCTGCCGCGACCGAGCTATGTTCCGATTGGTTCGCCGGGTCAATGCGTCGATCTGCTCCCCGAGGAACTCGATGTTTCTCTGATACGATTTGAGGGCGCGCGATATCAGGTTACAGTCAATTCTTAAGAACGTGACCGTCGGGCGCGCCAACTCTGCATCGCCAGGTATGGTACAACGTGTGCAATATGCGAGTTCTCGTTTGGCTCCGCTTATGGTCCGGTGGCAGAGGGTTTCATTCACGTGCATCACCTCCGGCCATTGTCCGAGATCGGCGGCGAGTATCAGGTCAATCCGATCGAGGATTTGCGGCCGGTGTGCCCCAATTGTCATGCCGTGCTTCACCGCCGCGTGCCAGCGTTCAGTATCAGCGAAGTGAGAGCCTTCCTTGATCAGAAGCTCAAAGAGTGAACCAGGCAAAATCGCGTTATCGTTCAACACTCCGCGCCGCTGTACGCTGAAATCCCAGAATTAGCAGCCATGCAGGCTTTGCGGAGCGCGGGGACTTGGTGATGCGCACGCGCTCCGCTCCGAAGACTGCGCGTCGCGGCTAATTTTGAATTCGTCACCGGTTCTTGATCTCTTCGATTCGGCGCTTCCAGGCTTTGATAGCTCCTTCGCGGGATTCGGCGGTGCCGGCCATGTCGATGAAACTTAGCTGTTTGTTGCTTCGCGATTCGGGGTCGATCTCGTTCTTGAGATTCCAGAGTGCGAATTCGCGCACGGCTAGTGCTGGTGAATTGAGATCGTCGACGATGCGATCGAGGACGGCGACTTCGGTGCGTTCGGCTGCGTTCGGGCCGCGCAATAAACTGATGACGCGCTCAGCTTGTTGAGGATTGCAGCGAGTCTTTTCGACGAGCAATTTCTGAAGGCGTACGGCCCCTTCGTTGCTTTCGCCGGCGAGTTCGATGATGCCGTAAATCGCGGCTTCGCGAACCGATGGCCGCGAGACATCGTGGAGGGCATCGACGAGTTCGGGCCAGTCGCCGATGGCGGTGTGGCCAAGGATACCGACGCGACAGCGAATGAGCAGCGGCAACGTGTATTCGGACTGCTCCGCAAGCATTTCTGCGAAGCGAACGCGCACGGAATCCGGAGCGGTGAACTTCGTTGCGAGATCGGCCAACGACTGTTGCACGGCCTTCGCAACAAGCTCCGAAGAGGGCACGGGATAGCGCGAGAAGTACGTCGAATCTTTGCTGGATTTCGCATCGCTGAGCTTCTTCGGGCCGACGTACTCCTTCGTTTGGCTGTTCCAATACATCGCCTCGCCCCCCGCGAGTTCGGGGATCGTTCGCGACGCGATTTCGAGTTTCACTTTGCCCTTGAGTGCCGCGAAACCGATCGCCGTTTGTGGCGGTTCGGTGGCATCGACCACGTTCGGTTGAATACCACGTCGCAAGCTGTGGAAGACTTCGACAACGACATCAGATTTGTCGTCGGCCAGCGTGACATCCCAGATTTCCGCTCGGATTCGTAGGCGAATGCGGCTGCCCGTCGGGTTCTTCGTCGTGAGGTACACACGGCCCGTGTGGATGCGAATATCGGCGGCAAAACCTTCGACCGGCACCGCAAACGTCACCGAACTTTCGAGAATCGGGATCGGCATTTGGTCCGGCAGATTTCCCCAAAGCTCCACGACCGCACCGCTATCGAGGCGAATCTTCGACTTGTAACCCGGCAAGCTGATATGCCGATCGACCGTCGACACCGAAAGATCCGCACCGACGATGCGCATCCACTTCCCTTTGCCCGAATCGGCAAGCACGACGGCATCGGGCGTTTCGAGTTTGCCGATGGCAATGCGATCGATTTTAGGAGGTGCAATCGGATCGGCTTTCGCCGGTACCGGTTCGACCGGTGTCATGGGTATGTCAGCAGATTTTTTAGTCGAAGCGGGAACCGTTGGAACGACCGCTTTCGGCGGAATTTCCTCCTTAACGGGTGGCGGTTCAATCGGTTTTTTCGCTTCGATGGCAGGGACTGTTACTGCGGCGAGATCGAGCTTCTTTTGTCGAACGTCCGGCTTGACCGATTCGGGCCAGACCATCCAAACCGAGCCGAAAAATGCAGCGACGAGCATCACTAACAGGAGAAGCTTCCCCGCGCGTTTTGCGGGCGAATCGCTTCGGGAATAGGCTTTCATGCCGAGAAGGTAAGCGGCATCGGAGTCGTCGGCGTCTTGAAACGGCGTATCGGGAAGCACGCCACCGACGGGAATCGCGTTGCCGGGTTTACGCTTCGGTAACGACTCCGGCCCGCGCGTTAATTGATACATCCGTTGCCGTGCCGTAGGTGGCACGCGAACGGGATCGCTGAGTAATAGCGTGAGAATTTGATGGCAGGCCGCCACTTCCGCGAGCATCGCATCGGACTCCAGACACGATAATTCGAACGCGCCAACCTGATCGCTCGGTAACGCATCGCTGAGGTATTCGGCCACGGTGTTCGCGTCCGAACCGTTCGCGGCGGCGGGCGGCGTGGACAACCCCCGGCGGCGCGTCACCCGCTTAATTTTTTCGATCAGTTCTTGTGCCGACTCGCTTTCGTTGACCTTCTGCCCGATCAACTTCGCTTCCTCGGCCGAGAGCGTGTCGTCGAGGTATGCCAGCAGCGTTCGCAAGGTGAGGCGCATCGGTTTCTCCGTGTAGTTACCCGTGTTAGTGGCGAGCGGCGTCCGTTTTCGTGCAAAAATCCGCGCGGAAAATGAAAATAGTTCGCGCGTGCATTCCCGAATGAATTCGTTATGCTTGCTTCTACCTGCCTGAACCCAACGAAGGAGATTCTCTGTGCGTGCATTTTTCCTGTTCGTCGCGATCGGCCTGATCGCTGTCCCATCGTTTGCTGCTGAGCCGAAACCGACACTGCGGGCCGGGGCGTTTGCGATGGACGTGAGTCCGTTGCACTTCCCGATTTCTGTGAACGGCAGCTTTTCCGACATCAAAGCGACGGCGGTTCACGACCCCCTTCATGCGCGGTGCATCGTGCTCGACGATGCCAAAATCAAGCTCGCGATCGTCATCGTCGATAATTGCCTCATGCTGCGCGAACTGATCGACGATGCGAAAACACGGGCCTCCGCGAAGACCGGAATCCCCGTAGGCCACATGCTCGTATCGGCGACGCACACGCACACCGCACCCGCCGTCACCGCCTGTTTCGGCAGTAACCCCGATGCGAAATACGTCGAATTCCTTACCGGTAAAATCGCCGAAGGGATCGAAAAAGCGAACGCGAACCTGACGGAATGCGAGTTGGGTTGGGGCGTCGCGCAAGAGCCGACGCAGCTTTTTAATCGGCGTTGGTGGATCAAACCGGGGATGCCGAACCTCGACCCGTTTGGCAACACGACGGACCTCGTGCGGATGAATCCGGGTCAACTCAACCCCGGCCTGATCTCGCCTGCGGGGCCGATCGACCCCGATGTTTCGGTGCTGTCCGCACGCACGGTGAGCGGTCAACCGCTCGCACTGTACACGAATTATTCGCTGCACTATGTCGGCGGTTACCCCGCAGTGTCCGCCGATTATTTCGGTGTCGTTTGCGAGAAAATCGGTCCGATGATCGGCGGCGATGCGAAGTTCGTCGGCGCGCTTTCCAACGGGACTAGTGGCGATGTGAACAACATTAATTTTGGGCAATCGCCGATCAAAGCGGAACCGGGCGAACGCATCCGCGTCGTCGGCGAAGTCGTGGCGACGGCCGCGAAGAAAGCGTATCTGACTGCGAAGCACACCCGCGACGTTTCGTTTGCGGTCGCCGAACGCGAACTCGAATTTGCAGTACGCAAACCGACCGCAACGGAAGTGACACGAGCCGAGGCGATCCTGAAAAAGATCGCGGGCCGCAACGCAGCCGGTGCCGACGAAGTCTATGCCGGCGAAACGATCGCGCTGAACAAGTACCCTGACAAAGTGAAGCTGAAACTGCAAGTGATGCGTATCGGCGACATGGCGATCACCGCGATCCCGTGCGAATTGTTTGCCGAGATCGGCCTTGAGATCAAGCGACGCAGCCCCATTCAGCCGACGCTGAACGTATCGTTGGCGAACGGCTACAACGGTTACCTGCCGACGCCGCACCAACATCATCTCGGTGGCTACGAAACGTGGCGAGCACGGTCGAGTTACCTCGAAGTGAATGCCTCGGTGGGGATCGTGAAAACGGTGTTGGAGCTACTGAACGAAGTCGCAAAGAAGTGACTGGAAAACGCAATGGCCGGGTGAACCATATGTGGTTCACCCGGCCACCCAGTGGCACGCAGGTTCCGGTCCGCGTGCCGTGCCTCTTCCGTCCCAGCCCCTTGTAAACAAGTGCCGGGATGGCAACGAAATCACACATTGCAGTTCGCGTGCCAGCGTTAAAAATCGTGATGCTACTGTCAAAAGTGCTTGTTTTCGCTCGCGATGTTCGCATGTTTGCAATTTTTACACGCGAAAGCTACCGACTGTGAAGAAAGTGCAATCGATCACGTCACCAAAATCACACGCACGTCGTTGACGTTCGTGCCCGTCAGCCCGCTGCGGATGAGGCCACCGGTGGCGGTGAACAGTGGGTAGGCATCGTGGCTATCGAGATGCTTCGTTAACGAAAATCCCTGCCGCGCCGCAACCTGCAACATATCGTAAGTCGCGATCGCGCCGGCGGCATCGGTGGGGCCATCTTCGCCATCGGTACCCGCGCTCAGTACCGTGACGCCACGCATACCCTCCGCGCCCAGTTGCGCGAGCATCGCGAGTGCGAACTCTTGGTTGCGCCCGCCCTGGCCGGGGTTCGCGTTCAGCGTCACCGTCGTTTCGCCACCAATGAGAATGCACGCGGGCGGCGGCACCGGTTTCCCACGGCTACGCATATTCCGCACGATCCCCGCAACCACCTTCGCCACCTCGCGCGTTTCGCCTTCGACGAACGGCCCGAGATCGACCACGGTGTAACCGCGACGAGTCGCTTCTTGCGATGCCGCATCGAGCGATTGGGCATTCGAGCCGATCAACACGTTGCGAACAGTATCCGGAAGCACCTTCAGTGTCTCGGGTATGTCACCGCGTACGCCGCGTTCCAAATGTTCGCGAACTGCCGCCGGCGTGCGGTCCAGCAAGTCGTACCGCGTCAACACGCCGATGGCGTCGGCGTACGTCGTCGGGTCGATGACCGTTGGCCCGGAGGCGATCACATCGAGCGGATCGCCGACGACGTCGGAGATGATGAAACTGACTAGGAGTTTCCCACGAAACGCCTCGGCGAGGCGACCGCCTTTGATGCGCGACAAATGCTTCCGCACGGCGTTCATCTCGTTGATCGTCGCGCCACTTGCGTGGAGATGCTTCGTGATTTGTTGCTTATCTTCAAGGGATATTCCCTCGGCGGGCGCGGGGAGAAGTGCGGAACCGCCACCGGAGATCAAGCAGAACGCGACATCGTTCGCCCCGGCACTTTGCAAGAGTGCGAGCATCTCATCCGCCCCGCGAACGCCTGCTTCGGTCGGGTGGTTACTGCCAGCGGGTCGTGCGGGGTTGAGCCGAATTCGCTCGGTGATTGCGGTCGTACCATCGGGCACGTTGACGATGCCGCTGAGATGTTCGCGATTCTCGAAAACCCGTTCGAGGCCGTGCGCCATCGCACCGCTTGCTTTGCCCGCCCCGACCACGAGGATTCGCGAAGCCGAATCGAGGAGCGGCGTGAGTTGGTCGTATTCGGTCACGAATTGTTGAATGACGAGCGTCGCCGGATCGGCGGCCGCCACTGCGGCATTCCAGATCGCGAGCGCGGCCGCGGCACGATCGTCGCGCAGTGCGATGGGGCAGTCGATCACGCCAGGACTTCCTTGACGACGCGACCGTGAACGTCGGTCAGACGGAAATCGCGACCGGCGTAACGGTACGTGAACTTCTCGTGATCGAACCCGAGCAGGTGCAGAATCGTGGCGTGCAAATCGTGAACGTGAACCTTGTTTTCCACGGCTTTGAAGCCGAATTCGTCGGTGGCACCCACAACGGTACCGCCCTTCACGCCGCCGCCCGCCAGCCACACCGTGAAGCCCCAATGGTTGTGGTCGCGGCCATTCACCTTGCCCGCGTTCGAGCCGGGTTGCGCCAATTCGACCACCGGAGTGCGTCCGAATTCGCCGCCCCAAATGATCAGCGTCGAATCGAATAACCCCAGCCGTTTGAGGTCGGTGATGAGTGCGGAAATCGGTTGGTCGATCTCTTTCGCTAGGCGACGGTGATTCACTTCAATGTCGTCGTGGCTATCCCACGGCTGCACGGGGGCGTGCGAAACTTGCACGAAACGCACGCCGCGTTCGACGAGACGCCGCGCGGTGAGCAGGGAGCGTGCCTGTTCGCCGGGGCCGTACGCTTCGAGCGTCGCTTTCGTTTCCTTCCGCGTGTCGAATGCATCGGTCGCCTCGGCTTGCATCCGGTACGCAAGTTCGAACGAAGCGATCCGCGATTCGAGCCGCGGGTCGGGATCGCGCGCGGTTTGGTGCATCCGATTGAGCGCGTTCAACAAGTCGAGTTGCTTCCGCTGCGCGGGTCCGCTGAGGGACTTATTGCGGATATTCTCCAACAGCTTTTCGGGGTCCGAGTGTCGCGTGTCGACATACGTTCCTTGGAAGATTCCGGGCAGGAACGCGGACTGCCAGTTTTGCGATTCCATCAGTGGCATGCCACCGGGGCACATCGTCACGTATGCGGGCAGGTTCTGGTTCTCCGTGCCGAGGCCGTAAGTCACCCACGAACCCATACTCGGCCTCACCAGTCGCGATTCGCCGGTGTTCATGAGCAGGAAAGATGGCTCGTGGTTCGGCACGTCGGCGTGCATCGAGCGGATCACGCAAATGTCGTCGATGTGCTTCGCGGTGTGCGCGAAAATCTCGCTGACTTCGATGCCGGACTTGCCGTACTTCTGAAACTTGAACGGACTGGGGAACGCGGCACCGGTGCGGCGCTCGGTGGCGAGATTTCCTACGGGCAAAGCCTTACCCGCATACTTCAAGAGTGCGGGCTTCGGGTCGAACGTGTCGATTTGGCTCGGGCCGCCGTTCGCGAAAATGTGGATGACGCGCTTCACCTTCGCGGGGAAGTGCGGCAGTTTCGGCAGCAACGGGTTCGAGTTATCCGCACCCGCTTCGGCGAGTAACGGGGCCAGTCCGAGCAGGCCCATGCCGACGCCGCAACGGGCTAACATCTCGCGTCGTGAGGGGAACATTGTGCTCATCGCATCACCGTAATTTTGGTCGGTAAAATCAGTCGACGAAGGCGAACTCGTTGCTCAACAGCAACACTTGCGCGAGTTGCGCCCAGACACCATACGCCGTCGCGGGCATCGTAGCTTCGGTCGCGAACGGTTGCACTGTGGCCCACTCGGTGGCCGTCGGGTTTCGGCCGAGAATGATGCGATAAATCGCGGTCACTTTCGCCTCGGGTGTCTTCGCTTGTGCCACCTCCGGGCGGGCCGCCACTGCGGCCGCTTGCGACATCGCGAACGGGCTGTTCATGAGGAACAGCGATTGCTGCGGCACCGTCGTTTGAAAGCGTTGCGGCGAATGTTGCTCGGGGCTGGCAAAGTCGAACACGCGGAACGTGCCAGGCAAGTTCTGGCGATCCACGAAGCCATAGACCGCACGCCGTTTCGCAAACGGTTCGGCAAACAGATTCACGGATCGCCCGCCAACGACTTTCGTATCGAGCGCACCCGCGGCAAACAGGAAGCCATCGCGCATGATCTCGAAATCGGTGCGCGTGCGGTTCATGCGAGCGAGCCAGATGTTTTCCGGATCGCGGGCGGCGGCATCGGGCAAGACGCGGCTCGATTGACGGTACGCTTGCGATGTCAAAATCCGCCGGTGCAGCGTCTTGATCGACCAACCTTCGCTGGTGAAGCGTTTCGCGAGATAGTCGAGAAGTTCCGGATGGCTCGGCAGTTCTCCGCGTAGTCCGAAGTTGCTCGTACTGCGAACGAGGCCCTGCCCGAAGTGGTGCATCCAGACGCGGTTGACGAACACGCGTGCGGTCAGCGGGTTATCCGCACTCGCGATCGATGTGGCCAATTCGAGGCGGCCACTGCCGCTGACGAACGGCTTGCGTACACCGACCGCAGCGGGCATTTGCCGTGGGATTTTCACGCCGCGATTGTTCGGGTTGCCACGCAGGAACACGACCGGCTCGGTTGGTTGCGGAGCGTCGTTCATCACCATCGCTCGCGGTGGCGAGTACGGCGACTTCGAACGAAACTGATCGGCATCGTTGCGAAGGCCGCGGAAGATTTTCTTCGTCGCGATCACCACGACTTTGTCGGCCTCGGCAGGCGGCGGATTCGTCGGCGCGTCGTTCCCGATCAGCACGTTTGCAAGTGCCATGCGTGCCGGATCGGGCTTGCTGGCAAGTGGATCGAGCGATTCGGCGAGCAGTTCACCATAGATCGCTGCGACTTCCGCGAGTGTCTTCGGTTGGCTGTCACTCAGTATCGTTAGCAGGTACGGATGAACCGTTTTCGGAAGTGTCGCCAGTTTCGCGGCGATTTCTTTCTCTGGAACTTCCGATGCGGCAAACCACGGCACGAAGATCGGATCGTTACGCTTCTTCGCATCGGCCAGGAACTTCCGCCAGCGATCGAAAATCGTCGGGTTCATCTTGCGTTCGGCGGCGAACTTGTCCGCGTTCGTGTTGGGCAACGTCGAAAGTTCCTTCGTCGCCAGCAAATAGCGTGCGATGGTCTCCGAAGTGCGGAACGGCGCAAGTGCGGCTTCGTACATCTTCGTGGCAAAGTCGGCGGCGAGTTGTTCCTTCTTTTTCAGCTCCGCTTCGAACGCGATAAACTCCGGTGTGCGTGGGACATCGCCAATAATCGGCAGATCTTTCGGCTCGACCGAACTCGCAAACACGCCGTAAAGGCTGTAATAATCGGCGGTCGGGATCGGGTCGAATTTGTGATCGTGGCAACGGGCACAGGCAACAGTAATGCCCATCAAACCGCGCGTGACGAGGTCGATGCGGTCGTCGATAATATCGTGTGGGTTATTGCTAAACCGTCGGCCCACGGTGAGGAAACCGAGCGCCGCCAGCGGGCGTTTATCTTCGCCGAGGTTCATGCGATCCGCAGCGAGTTGCTCCTTCAAAAACGTATCGTACGGCTTGTCTTCGTTGAGTGATCGAATCACATATTCGCGGAACGTGTAGGCGTACGGGTAGTTAACATCTTCGGTGAACACGTAGCCTTTCGTGTCCGAATAGCGTGCGAGGTCGAGCCAGTGTCGGCCCCAGCGTTCGCCGTATTGCGGTGACGCGAGCAAGCGATCCACGAGGCGTTCGTAGGCGTTCGGCGACTTGTCGTTCGCGAACGCATCGGCTTCATCGGCGGTCGGTGGCAGGCCGGTCAAATCGAGGCTGACGCGGCGAATCAGCGTTCGCGCGTCCGTGGGCGGCGAGGGCGTGAGGCCGTGTTGTTCCCATTTCGCGGCAAGAAATTGATCGATGGGGTTCGCGGTGTCGGGCAGTAATTTGGACTTAGGTACGACCGGATCGCGAACGGGTTGGAACGCCCAGTGTGATTTTCCGAGTGTGGCCGCATCGCCGATTTGCACGCTGTCAGCGGGGAACGGCGCACCAATCTTCACCCACTCGGTCAGGGCCACTACCGCCTCTGGGGGCAACGCCTTGCTCGGTGGCATCGCGTATTCACCTTCGCGACGTACGGACTTCACTAACAAGCTCTTGGCCGGATCGCCGGCGACAACCACCGGCCCCGCGTCAGTGCCTTTTTTCAGCCCAGCGGCGGTATCCAGGCGCAACCCGGCTTCTTGCTTTTTCGCGCCGTGGCATTTCACGCAGTTATCGACGAAGATCGGGCGGATTTTCTTTTCGAAGAACTCGATCTGTTCGTTGGTGGGATCGGCCGCAATGACCGAGCCACCGACGAACGCCAATATCGTCGCGTAGATTAAACGCATAATCGGAATGGCCTCTTGTGCGAAACAATGCGCGAACCGGCAGTGAAAGCATTCTAACCCAGAGTTCGCATTTTGTCGAACGAGTATTGCTCTCCGAATGCTTGTTGTGCCATTGCGATGTTGTTACAGTAGTGCCAGGTACAGTCCGGTTGTGGAGGGGTAACGATGCAGAGCGGGAAGACGATTTTGATCGTGGACGACGATCGCGAACTGGCCGACGGGCTGCGAATGGTGCTCGAAAAGCAGGGGTTTCGTGTGATATTGGCCCACGATGGCCATCAAGCGAAACAGACGGTTTACAACCAACGTCCGGACCTGATGATCCTCGACATGATGATGCCGCGAATGGGTGGCTACCCCGTTCTCGAACACTTCAAGGACAAGCCCGATGCCCCGCCAATTATCATGATTACCGCAAACGAAGGCAGTCGCCACAAAGCCTACGCAGAGTATCTCGGCGTCATCGACTACCTGCGAAAGCCGTTCCCAATGGAACGACTCCTCGAAGCCGTCGGCAAAGCCTTCGCGGAAGAAAAGCCCGCAGAACCGAAAGCCGAATAACTCACGCGGGTGCGGCACTTTCGAGATCTTCGCGGCGTACGAGTGTGCGGTCGCGACTGCCCCGCACCAGTTCGTAAACGCACGGTTCTTCGAGTGTCTCGCCGGGAATCAGGCGGCAACCCAGTCGCCGTCGTTTCGCGTCGATCCATTGTGCGACAATGCACGATTCGCAGGCAATCGCGTACGTTTTCAGTTCGCAAGTTTGGCCATCACTCCAAGTGGCCGCCACCTTGTAGCGTGCCGCTTGGCCACAGCCGACACCGTAACAGATCACCGGGTACACAGGCATCTCCAAAAGCAGTGTTTAGTGGTGAGTGGTGAGTGGCGAGTAAGAATTTTAAACTTGCCACTCGACTACAGGTAGCGCCACTCACCACTCGCCACTCGCCACTGTTTCTTAAAGTTCGCGTAACAATCGGCAACGTCCGGTGCTATTATTCAATTAGCGGGATCACCGATCCTTCACACACTGGAGCCTGTCACGCATGTTCGCACGCTCATCGTTGCTACTCACGTTATTCGCGTTGCCGTTTCTGGCGACTCCGTCGTTCGCGGATGCCAAGAAAGCCGGTTGGGATCCCGTTCGAACGACTTCGCCGGAAGACGTCAAGGAACTGAAACTGCTGCAAGAACGCGTGAAGTCGGTCGTCGACAAAGTCACGCCGGCGACGGTTGCGGTGCTGTTGGGGCCAGGGGCCGGTAGCGGCGTGATCGTCAGCGAAGATGGCCTCATCCTCACGGCGGCACACGTCATCGAGCCGATCGTGTTTCGATCTGGCGTCGGGATTGCGTCGGAGTTTGGCAAGACCGTTCGCATCGTGTTGCCAGGCGACATCGTCGTAAATGGCACCATTCTTGGCCGCAACCCACGCGTCGATAGTGGCATGGTGAAAATCACCGATCCCGTTCCCAAAAATGCCACGTGGCCCGGTGCGAAAGAAGGCAAATGGCCGTTCGTCGAGATCGGCAGTTCGACTGCGCTTGCGAAAGGCCAGTGGGTCGTTTCACTCGGGCACCCCGGTGGGCCAAAGCCCGAACGCCGTGCCCCCGTGCGACTCGGCCAGATGGTCCGTGCCAACGCGAAAGAGAAGACGCTCGTATCCGATTGCACGTTGGTCGGCGGCGACTCCGGCGGCCCGCTATTCGACCTCGATGGCAAGGTTGTGGGCATTCATAGCCGCATCGGCATGTACCTCGAAGAGAACTTCCACGTGCCTACGCACGCCTTCCAAGATGAATGGAAACAACTCGTTCGCGGCGATGTTATCGGTAAACAATCCGATGCCGTACTCGGTGTGGTTTTGAACCGCGAAGGCAAGAATTTGCCCAAGGTGGACAGCGTATCCGAAGACTCCCCTTCGGATAAAGCGGGTGTCAAAGTCGGCGATATGGTGCTAAAGTTCGATGGCGAGCAGATTCACACCTCCGACGACCTGGACGGCATGATGTCCGCCCGCAAGCCCGGCGAAACCGTCACGCTCGAGATCAGTCGCGGCGACGAGATTATCGAAGTGAAAGTCAAACTCGGCAAGCGCTCAAGCAAACGAGATAAGAAATAACGCTGAAATTCATCACACATTATCTGGGAGTTCGCATGAAGATTCGCCACTGGATACCTGCTGCCGCCATCGCCATCGTCTCCGCTAACGGCCCCGCTTACGCCGCCGATGGTAGCGAGCAGGGCAAAAAATCGCTCGTCAAGCTCTTCGGTGATGTCGTCGCCAAAGCCACCGATGCGACCGTTCGCGTTCGCTGTAACAACAAAGACACGATCCTCGGTACGATCGTCGACAAGAAGGGTTACATCCTCACAAAGGGTAGCGAACTCAAGGGGCCGATCAGCATTCGGCTCCGCGATGGCTCCGAGTACGATGCCGTTTACGTCGGCTATCACGA
>JANXNT010001421.1 GCA_025353985.1 Limnoglobus sp. | reverse complement strand
CTCAGATTCCCGTCGGCGATTTCTTCGCGGGCGATTCGAAATCGCGTGGCGGCGTGCGGGTGGCCGTCAAGGATCTCGATGGCGATAATCGGGCAGACATCATCACCGGTTCGGGCCGCGGGGCAGGCAGCAAAGTCACGTCGTACCTCGGCAAGAACATTAACGGCATCGGCCAGATCCCGGAAGCGTTCTCCTTCGATGCCTTCCCCGGATTCGCCGGTGGGGTGTTCGTGGGTTGATGGATGACGGATTGCGAAACGCAAACGGCCCCGAGTGAACTCGGGGCCGTTTTCTTTATCCCGGAGGGATATCAGCCATTAGCCCCAGGTCGCGCTTCGCGCACCTGGGGTAAGAGCCCGAATGAGACAACGCCGTGAAGGTTTGCGCCGGATGTCCCCTGCGTCAGAAGTCTCACGACTTCCACTACGAATACACGGAAAACACGCCAATTTGACCCGAAAACCACGAAAAGTGGCACGTCAAAACGTCCGTCGCGTTAATACTTCGATTGAAATCGTGAAATGGCTCGTCGAGGAAGTGCTGCGAGATCCGAAAGTGTCGTGGGGCACGTTACAAAACGTGCCCCACGTAAATGGGTACTGCAATCTACTTCTTCTCGTCCTTCTTTGGCTCGGCGGGCTTGGGTTCTTCCTTCTTTGGCTCGACGACCTTGGGTGCGATTGGGGTGATTGCTGCGGCAGCGGCCCCTTGCAATACGGCATCGAGTCCCTTTGGTGGGGCGACGAGCGGTGCGGTCTGGTCGAGGTTGCCGAGGGTTTCGCCACCGGCGCGTGTGGCCATCGCACGGAAGACTTCAGGCCGCATCGATTCGGCGATGAAACGTACCGAACCATCGGCCATGAGTGCGTAGGTGCCGCGCTTCTTGTCTGGGCAGACACTGGCGAAGTCGGAAACGGGATTGGCCACGTTTTCATCGACGCCTTGCACCGTCGCGCCGCCGCCCGCAATCCACGGCCGCTGATGTCCTGGCGGAACCTGAATCATGTAGATGGTATTCGACATACCGTCCGAGATTTCACCCGGTTTGGATCCCCAACCGTAACCCGTAATGCCGACCTTCTTCGCGAGTACCGGATCGGCGGGATCGTACCGTGCGGAATCGAGACCCAGCCCCGAGATCGCGACGTAGTTCGTGGCACCGAAGCTCTTGTTCGGCATCAGTGGCGAAGTCGCTCGCCACGACGATTGCGGGTAATACGGGACGAGGAACTCGGGCACCCACGTCGTCGAAGCCGCCTCGTTTTCCTTGGCGTACCAAGGGAATTTCTTGTCTTGGATCGACTGACGGAGTGCGCCTTTCCCGATGAACGGCAGCAGGTCCACCATAAAGCTCACGCGGTGATCGGGCGTGTAAGGTAAGCCATAACGCTCGGGTCGGCTATCGCGCGGCAAGGTGCCGATGGGGTACATCTTCTTATCGGTGGCCATCGCAGGGACGGCAGCCGCGAGGCTGTGCCAAGTTGTCGCACCGGACAGCACAGACATTCGCCCCTTCATGTGCGAGGAACCGACGACGACGGCAGGTTGAATCGTGTCGTTGTACAGTGCTTCTTTCCACAAAATATCGAGGTCGATCACGGCAAGCGTGTCTGTCACCGTGATGTCGATGTGCGAGTTCGTCGGGTTGCTCGGGCCGTTCGGCGTTTGTCCGCCCGTTCCTGGCATCGGGCCATACGGCGACGCACCGCCCTCGCCTTTCCCATCGCTTCTTCCACCGCCACCGTCGATCCCCATTGGGCCGCGTGCGCCTGGCCCGCCGGATCGCCCCATTGGCCCCATCGGACCTTCGCTGCCACCGGAATTCGAACCGCCCGAACTCCCGTCGCCCGCATTGTTTTTGACTTCGATCGGTGCGCCGAGCAACGCACCCAACGGCGACTTGAGCAGGTTCAAAATCGGTGCCAGTTGTTCGTTCGCGACGGTTTTTGCGTCTTCTGCGGAAACGAAATCGAAGGCCAACATGCCGGAGACTTTGTCTTTCTGGAACTTCGTAATCGCGATGCCCATGACTTTCGTCTTGTCGACGATCTGCGTCACAATCGCGCCGATGCTATCGTAAACGGAGCGGAAGTCGCGGTTGTAAACTCGCTGATCGAGCATGTCCGCGTAAAGTACGGCAACGGGATTCGCATCGTCTTCTTCGAGGCGATTGAGCATCCGTTTGAGTTCGGGCTTCACGGTGCGATACGTCGGAATCGAGGTAAATAGCTTCACTTTGGGCTTAGGCGGAGCGGCACCGGGTTGTCCACCCATCGGCGGCATACCCATTGGTGGCATACCCATCGGCGGCATCCCCGACGAACCTGATCCCATCGGCGGCATACCCATTGGTCCCATGCCCGATCCCATCGGCCCCATGCCCGATGCCATTGGTCCGGCACCGGGAGCCGGTGGTGGTGGCTCGTTTGGCGTCAGTTCGGACAAATACGGCGGCAGGCCTTCCTTGGTGAGGTCGCTCAACCAGCGTTCGAGGTTTTTGACTTCGCCGATGATAATCGTTTGACTGTCGTAGATGTTGAGTGCGATCGGCTTCTCTTGCCAACGTTTTTTGTCTTCGTCGGTAACGGGCATCCCCGTCTGGCCCAATAGACTTTCGCTTGAAAGCGTTCGGCTGATCGCCGAGATGAAAGCGTTCGACTTGATGATCGAGTACGGTCGGCCGTTCATCGGCGATTGCGCGCCGCGCTCAAGGTCCATTTGGTCCATCATCGTTCGTGTCGAAACCGGGGCTTTCGTGCGAATCAGCACGAACGGATCGCGGTCCGGGCCGACGAGTGCGAGCAGCACCATCGAGATATCGCCCGCTTCGAACTTCATCGACTTACGGAAGAAATCGCGTGTCTGATTGTCGAAGAACGTCGAGTAGAACGGCGTGTTTGTCAGGCGATCCATGTTGAAACGCAGCAGCGCCTGCGTGTCGTTCGGCAACATGTTCGTTGCGTCTTTGAGTTGGCCGGCGGCTACGGCGACGGGCGCTTCAATCTTCTCTGGAACCTTCGGATCGATCTTGCCGACCACACTGGGATCGAGCATTGGTGCGGCCACCTTCGTCGGGTCCATTGGATCGCCGGTGCCCGCGACATCGGTCGTCGATGGACTCGTTGTCTGCGGAGTGACGGGCTGCGTAATCGCTCGTGCTTGCGGTTGTTTTTGGGGCGTTGGCTTGGGTGCGTCGCTGAATACGGTCATGGCACCGTAGCCGAGCAGACCGACGGCCAGCACGCCGAGCACGACACCGACGAGCAGCATCGGGCTGCCCTTTTTCTTCTTTTTTGTGCCGGCATCCACTTCTGCCACGGCGGTATCGTCTTCGACCGCTTCATCCGGGTTGCTGACGGTGAAGCGGTACTTGCACTTCGTGCAGTCGATTTTCTTGCCGATCATCCCGGAGTTTTTCACGAGGACGTTTGCCTCGCAACTCGGACACGGTACGTGGAAGCTGCTGGCCATGGAATGTTACTCCCCGTGATGCGGATGGAGCCTGATGAACGAATTCGAACGAATACTCAGAATCTACCAGGTTTGATCTTAACCTGCCAACGTTGTTTCTGGCAAAGTTAATTTCGCGATCTTCGAGGGTTGTTACGAATCCGTTGCACGAATCGTTGGCGCGATGGTTACGAACGGACGAAAATTGGCATCGAATCGGCGAATCCTGGTGTGTCGCGTGGCTTTAGCCGCGTGGATCCGTTCTTGATGTAGCAGGCACACTCCGTGTGCCGTTCGGATGTTGGCAAAGCCGCTGGCATCGTCGTATGTCGCAAACTGTCTCGACGGCACATGGAATGTGCCTACTACGAAGAGAAGTTGCTAACCGAAATCGCCACGTTTTGAACCGTACCAATCAATTCAATAGGCGCATCACCCGTTGCAGGATGGCCGTGTTTTCCGCGCCGCTCAGCACGGGAGTTGCGCCGACGGTTTCGTAGCCTGGCTGAAGTTCCACCCAGGTTTTGCAGCCGGCATATTCGGGTTGCTCGATCGCATCGAACGGGACCGGCACGCGATATACCCGCACAGGCAACACGTAAAGCCCCGGCGTGCGATAGTGGAAGCGCATCGTTACCGTTTCTGGCGACCAGATGTGAAATTCGTTCAACGAAAGTGCCACTGCGAGATCGTCGACGAAACGCACGTCGCCGACTTCGACGAACTCCTGG
>JANXNT010001409.1 GCA_025353985.1 Limnoglobus sp. | reverse complement strand
CCCACTCGTCGTCGCGCCACCCTTCCTCGACGCGCAGGGCATAGGAACACCAGTTCCAGACTCGATCTCGGAGGTAGCCGTCCACCCAAGCCGTACTCAGGTCAAGACGCGACTTCCTCCCCCTGGTGGACTTCGCGTTCAGGATTGCGGCCAGAGTAACGTGGCCGACATCGCTGCCCACGCCGACATGAAGATGATGATCTCCGTCTTTCGGGTGCGTGACGATCTTGATGACCGCGTTCTTGTCGAAATGCTTCCTGACGAGTGCCGTGACGTGCCCTCTGGCCCAGGACACCAACGCCGGGTTGTCGCGCGGCCCGAGATGGATGATGAAGTTCGAGAAATGCCGTCGCTTGTTGAAACTGCGACAGTACGCCGACGCGATCTCACGGCGGAAGTGGTAGCCGTGAAGTGCGCAGAACGGGTCGATCCGATGCCGGTCAATCCGTGTGCCGTCTTTTCTGAAGGCATACTCGGGCCGACAGGTGCAGACCGGCTGATGTTCGTCCTGGCCGACGAAATCGCCGGGTTGGTCAGATACAATACACATGGCTCCGTTCGTGGCCCGGCAGGAATGACAGATGACTGCCGGGCCACTTTATTCTATCCTTGTGGCCGTCATTCTTGTCGGCGTCACCTGATTACACTTCTTGTCTCGTCATCCCCGCCGATTGTGTACTTTGGAGTGTCCGGTCATTTCCACCGTTTCCCAGCACGTTTTCCGAGACTTGACGAATTCAGGACGTGTACACCTTGGAGTCTACTTCCATGTAGCCACTTCGGGGTGCCAGGATGATCCGGGTTTACGCACGTTGTTCACACGAAGATCAAGACCTCAAGTCGCAGAAGCACGAACTGGGCAAGTGGCTGAAGAGCCAGGACGAAGCCGTTGAATGGTACGAGGACGAAGGGTTCTCGGGCTTGACGCTCGACAGGCCCGGTTGGAAGCGGCTCATGGCCGATCTTCGCGCCGGCGACAAGCTCGTCTGCTACGCCGTGGATCGCGTTTGCCGCGACCTCCTGCACTTCCTCACCGTCGTGCGCCAGCTTCAAGCCCGGCGGGTGACTTTCTTCAGTCTTCGTGAAGCCGTGGACATCAGCACGCCTTTTGGCGAAGCGATGCTCGAAATCCTGGCCGTCTTCGGGAAGCTGGAGACGAGGATTCGCTAACAGCGCCAGCGGTCGGGAATCGAAGCACGCCGCGACCCCGAAACCAAGAAGTGTCCGTGGGGTGGTCGCCGGTCTGGGACGCGGGTGAAAGTCAGCGTCGAGAAGGAAGCTCTCGTAGTGCAACTCCACGGCGAAGGAAAGCCCATCGCGGCCATCGCACGACTGACGGGGTTGACGCGACGGACTCTTTACCGCGTCCTGGCCCGTCAACAACATCCAGTGCCTTGACCGTCGCGCATCAATTCCGCAAACACCAATCGAACGGGGACAACTCATGAAGGCGGTCATCTACTTGAACAAGTGGCACGCCAGCCTCTTTCACGTCATCCTGGCGGTGAATAACGACGAGATCGACTCCATTCTCGCCAGCCAGGTCTGCACTGGAAGAAGCCCGCCGTGTATCACAGCGGTGGCAGCAGCAACACGCGGTGGGCGAGGAG
The DNA here is from genome assembly GCA_025353985.1 of Limnoglobus sp. Taxonomy (GTDB): domain Bacteria; phylum Planctomycetota; class Planctomycetia; order Gemmatales; family Gemmataceae; genus Limnoglobus. Next base: position 483 of record JANXNT010001409.1, on the reverse strand, counting down.
GATGTCCGCGACAACAGCGCACTCGTCCTCAGCGAACTCTTGGCAGGGATCGAACCCACGGACTTCTCGCCGACCCACAACTGAACCTCGCCGCCTTGTCTGGCCAACTACGCCGCCAGGAGCAGTTGATGGATGTGCGGCCCCATCCCTGAGACACCGGCCAGAAAAAGTTCAACTGGCGTTCTGTCGCTCCGACTCGGATTTAAGAAGGCCCATCGCTGGAAACGGCGATGGGCCTTTTGCTTGTGGAACGGGAGTCGCGGCTCGCGTATCGTGTTCAAAAATCGCAGTATTATGTTCTGATGCTCACGATCTTTTGAAACAACTTTGAAAACCCGATAGTTGCACTTACAATTAACCTAAGGAGACATATAATGAGCGCCGAGCAAATGCAAGCGATGATCGACGAAGTCGCCAGCGAGTGCATTGCAGTTCGGTTACGCATGCTCAATCGCATCATCACCAACATCTACGACGACGCCC
>JANXNT010001402.1 GCA_025353985.1 Limnoglobus sp. | reverse complement strand
CCGCTGTACTTGCCGAACAGCACGACATCGCCAACCTTGACCGCGATTGCGGCGCGGGTGCCGTTCTCGTTCAGCTTGCCCGGCCCGACGGAAATCACTTTGCCTTGTTGTGGCTTCTGTTTCGCGTTGTCTGGGAGCAAGATGCCGCCGGAGGTCTTCTCTTCGGCTTCGACTTGCTCGACCACCACGCGGTCGTCCAGGGGCTTGAGTGTCAGCGACGCGACGGCGACCTTATCCGCTTTGGCCATGTGAAAACCCTTAATAGTTGAAAGTGAAACAGTGTGTGTTGTGTGTGTTTTATCGAGATACAGAAAGCCCACGAACGCAGGTTCGTGGGCGTGTTCGCGAGTCGATTACATCATGCCGCCCATGCCACCCATTCCTCCCATGCCGCCGCCCATGCCACCCATCCCGCCCATGCCTCCGCCATCGTGATCGTGGTGGTCGTGGCCTCCCGCCTTCTTCGGCTCGGGGATGTCCGCGATCACGCCTTCGCTGGTCAGTAGCAGGCAGGCCACGCTCGCACCGTTTTGCAGGGCGCTGCGGGTGACTTTCACCGGGTCGATGACGCCAGCTTTACGCAGGTCGCCGTACTCTTCGGTGTCGGCGTTGTAGCCGAAGTTCTTCTCTTTGCCCTTGAGCGTCTTCGCCACGACCACGGTGCCATCGAGGCCCGCGTTCTCGGCGATCATGCGGCAAGGCATTTCGAGTGCGCGGAAGAGAACCTTCAAGCCCGCGTCTTCGTCGCCTTCGAGCTTCTGCTTGTCGAGCACCTTACGGGCTTGAATTAGCGCCACGCCGCCACCGGGGACGATGCCTTCGGCGAGTGCCGCACGGGTTGCGTGCAGGCTGTCTTCGTACAGCGCCTTGCGTTCTTTCATCGCGGTTTCGGTAGCCCCGCCGACCTTCACTTGGGCCACGCCGCCTGCGAGCTTCGCCAGACGCTCTTGCAGCTTCTCGCGGTCGTATTCGCTCTCGGTCTTTTCGATTTCCGCACGAATCATGTTACAGCGGCCTTCGACGGCCTTTTTGTCGACTTTACCTTCGGTGATTGTCGTGTTCTCGGCGTCGATCTTGACCTTCTTCGCACGGCCCAGGTCGGCCAGTTCGATGTTCTCGATCTGGATGCCGAGGTCTTTGAAAATCGGCCGGCCACCCGTGAGGATGGCGATATCTTCGAGCATCGCCTTGCGACGATCGCCGTAGCCGGGGGCCTTAACTGCACAGACTTGCAGAATGCCCTTGAGCTTGTTCAGCACGAGCGTTGCGAGGGCTTCGCCTTCGATGTCTTCGGCGATCAGCACGAGCGGCACCTTCTGCTGGCTGACCTTCTCCAGCAGTGGAATCAGTTGCTTGACGCTGCTGATTTTCTCTTCGTAAATCAGTATGTATGGGTTCTCGAATTCGCAGGTGACGCTGTCTTGGTTGTTGACGAAGTGCGGCGACAGGAACCCACGGTCGAACTGCATCCCTTGCACGACGACGACTTCGGTGTCGGCGGTCTTGCCTTCTTCGATGGTGATGACGCCGTCCGCGCCGACGAGCTTCATCGCGTCGGCGAGCTTCTTGCCGATTTCGCGATCGTTGTTCGCGGCGATGCTCGCGACTTCGGTGATTTCCTTGGTATCCTTCGGGTCGATCGTTTCGGCGAGCTTGTGCAGCTCATCGACGACCTTTTCGACGCCGAACTGGATGCCGCGAACGACGGCCATCGGGTCGCTACCGCCCGCGATCGCCTTCAGACCTTCGCGGAAAATGAACTCGGCGAGGACCGTGGCGGTCGTGGTGCCGTCACCGGCGACGTCATTCGTCTTGCTGGCGGCTTCCTTCACCAATTGCGCGCCCATGTTTTCGAACGGGTCTTGCAGTTCGATATCCTCGGCGACGGTGACGCCGTCCTTGGTGACGGTCGGGCTGCCCCAACCTTTGTCCAAGACTGCATTGCGGCCACGTGGCCCGAGCGTCGAACGCACGGCGCGGGCCAACTTGCTGGCACCGGCAAGGAGTTTTTGACGGGCGTCATCGGCGAAGGCGAGTTGCTTAGCGGCCATACCGCGAGTCTCCTGTGAACTTTTGAGAATTTAGGGTAACCCTTTGAGTGCAAACCGTGTGCCCGGAATGACACACGCGACGCAAGACGTTGTCAACGAAAGACTTATTTGAACGGGGAAGACTCGCCACGCACCCGTAGGATGCCAGGATGGCAGTTCGTAAAACCCGGAAATGGCAGATCGCACCTTTCGATTTTCGCAAATCCGACTTGACGAACGACGATAGTTAGCCAAGACTAACAACGAAATTAGCTCTGCCTACATTCAGGATTTAGCTATGCAAAAACGGAAATGCTCAGCGTTCACGCTCATCGAATTGCTTGTCGTCATCGCCATCATTGCGATCCTCATTGGGCTGCTGTTACCTGCGGTGCAGAAGGTGCGCGAGTCGGCGTCGCGGCTGAAGTGCCAGAACAACCTCAAGCAGATTGGCCTCGGGTTGCACAACTACGAGGGTATCAACCGGCAGTTTCCGCCTGCGTACGTCACTGCGAACACGCGGCTCGATGGCTCTGCTTTCGGTATCAGTTATGGCGATCAATATCGCAACGGAATGCCCGGTTGGGCCTGGGGCGTGTTCCTGCTGCCGTTCCTTGAGCAAGAGAATCTCTTCCGCCAATTCGACGTGAACCAACCGTGTTGGTCGCCCGCTTTTGCCGCATCCGTGAAGACGAAAGTAAGCCTGTTCCTCTGCCCGTCGGCCACGGGTGGCAGCGATGGGTTCGACGTGCAAAGCGAAGGGGCCGACCGTCGCCACGGTGTGCCGATGACTCGTTCCGATGGCAGCACGATTGCCTTCGCGCATTCGCATTACGTTACAAATGCAGGCATTACGCAGCCGTGGGGGCGCACCACCGCCTATTGCTACGACTACGACATTCCCGAGCCGATCCCCGAGAACGGCAACCAACTCGCCCGCACCGATGGCGTGTTCTACCGCAATTCGAAAACCAGCGTTGCGGCCGTCTCCGATGGCTTGTCGAACACCATCTTCATCGGCGAACATAGCTCGATTTTAAGCAATAAAACCTGGGTGGGAGTCATTCCCGGTGCGGTCACGCCGCCGCGGCTCGACTTGCGTCCATGGCCTTCGGAGAACAACGGTGCGGGCTGTCTGGTCGGCGTCCATAGTGGGCCGGACACGCACGATCACCCGCAGGTCATCATCCACGCGCCGAACGATCCGTTCGGCCACACCGATCAAATGTGGGGCGAGCACGGCACCGGTTGCAACGTGCTCATGGGCGATGGTTCGGTGCGGTTTATCACCACATTCATTCGCCCGCTGACGTTCGTGGCACTCTCGACACGCGATAGCGGGGAGGTGGTCAATGTCGAGTGAAAACCAGCGAAACCATGCGAAATACGCACTCATCGGCATCGTGGCACTGGTCGCGATCCTGATCATCTACCACTACTGGAGTCGCCCGCCGCAGATGGGAACGAGCGAAGAAGTCTTCAACACGGTCGATGCCCTTTACACGGCAGTGCGTAATCAAGATGACAAGCGGATGAGCGAATGCGAAGCGCGCTTGAAGGGCTATCGCGAGGCGGGAAAGCTGCCGGAGAATGCCGCAAACGCGCTCGATGCAATTGTGCGGAAAGCGCGTTCTGGGGCATGGGAAACCGCCGTGGTCCGGCTCTATGAGTTCATGCTCGCCCAGCGCCGCGAAGGCGTCATCGAACATGAGCATAAGCCGAAACCGACGAAAAAACGCCTCTCATGATCGACGTAAGTCATAATTGCAAACGCTCCAAAACCGTATTTTGGGGTGTTTTTTCGTCTCAAAACGCCACTTTTTGATCGCAAATTCCTGATTTGTTTCGGGAGATTTTGCCGTAACTCGCACTCATATTGTGGGTTATGTCGACCACCATGCGATTGAAACTCGCCGTAAGTACCGACCGTTTCGAGTCACTAAGCGACCAAAAATCGACCGTGCGCGCCTTTTCTATGTCATTGCGCGCACTTTCTGTGTCATTTCGGCGCACTTTCTGTGTCATTTCGGCGCACTTTTGAGTAGGTCCGTGACAGTGTGCAAAAGTCGACTTA
>JANXNT010001396.1 GCA_025353985.1 Limnoglobus sp. | reverse complement strand
CGCAGAACGTGATGGTCGGCGCGTTCGGCGAAGTGCAAGTGATGGACTGGGGCCTCGCGAAGGAAGTGCGGGGTGCGGAGTATATCATCGGTAATGCGGTTCACATCCCGGAAGCCGAACAATCGGAGACGATCGCGGGGAGCGTGATGGGCACGCCAGCGTTTATGCCGCCGGAACAAGCGGGCGGCGCGAACTCGATCGACGAACGCGCGGATGTCTTCGGCCTCGGTGCGATTTTGTGCGTAATTTTAACGGGGAAACCGCCGTTCATTGGCCAAGATACCGAATCGGCGCGGTTACTCGCCGCCGCAGCAAAGCTCGACGATGCGTATCACCGGTTGGAAACGTGCGGGGCGGAACCCGAACTCGTGGAACTCGCGAAACGCTGCTTGGCAGCGGATCGTTCGGCGCGTTTCCCACATGCGGGCGAAGTCGCGATTGCGGTGGCGCAGTTGCGTGTCGAATCCGATAGCCGTGCTCGGGAAGCCGAACTCGAACGGGCACGCACCGAGACGCAAGCCGCCGGGGAACGCAGTCGCCGGCGGGTGCAGTTCCTGCTATTGGCGACGCTACTCGTTCTCGTGGGGTTAACCGCTGTCGGTACGTTGTGGATTCGGCAACAGCGTTCCGAACGCGAACAACTCGCGGGTACGCAACTGTTGAAGGACGCCGCTGCGGAACGCGAACGCGAAATCCGCCGCAAAGGGCTGCATTTCGGCATCTCGGCGGAACTCGATCAGTTGAACGGCTTCTTCGCACGCGGTATGTGGAAGGAAGCCGAAGAGAACATCCGCCAGTGCGAAGAGTTCCTCGAAGCCGACGACGATGTGTTATTGCAAGCGCTACTCGATCGCGCGAAACGCGATGAGATTTTCCTGAAGCGGTTCGATGCGATCCGGCTAAAAAAGTTGGCGATGTCCAACGACAGACTGGCCACCGAGCGAGCGAGCGTCGAATATGCAGATGCCTTCCGCGAATACGGCCTCGACCCCGAAAAGCCTGCGGAATTTGTCGAGATGCTGAAAACCGCGAAGGTGCAGACGGTGCTATTGTCCGAACTTGACGATTGGGCGACGACCACGCAAGACGCGAAATTGCGATTGCGGTTGATGGCCCTCTTCGCCGACGCGACGGGGCAAGCGTGGCGGCGCGATACCTTCAAAAATTGGAACGATCCCATTGCAATAATGGCGCTCTATCAATCGGTATCAGCACCGCAGCGTTCGCCGGAGATCATTATCGAGGTGGGAAAGCAATTACAGGCACTCGGCCGCAATGGCACGGCGATACTCGAACTCGAACTTCGCCAGTATCCCGCTGACTTCTGGTTACACCTTGCGCTTGCCGAAATGTATCGCACGCAACGCAATTCCGAGGCCGCAACGGGTGCCTACCGAGCCGCACTCGCGATTCGCCCCGTCGGTGTGGTGTGGTCGAATCTTGCGGCAGTGTTGAAGGCCAAGGGCGATGCGATCGGTGCAACCGCCGCCGAAGCCGAAGCGAAGCGACTAAGCCAGGTATCGGTTGGACGCTTACGCCGGTTCGACTAAAACCTACGCGAGCGGGCCGCATCGGTTCGCCATTGGGAAAGGTGCGACAATGTCGATTCTGCTCGTCACAGGTGGCTGTGGCTTTATTGGTTCGAACTTCATCCGGCATCTGCTGGCCACGGATCCGGCCACGTCGATTATCAACTTCGACGCGCTCACTTACGCTGGTAATCTCGCGAATTTGGTCGATATTGCGAAGCATCCGCGGTACCGATTCGTGAAGGGCGACATCACGGATCGCGACAACGTACGGGCCGCGATGGCACTCGGCGTGACGGATATTATCCACTTCGCAGCCGAGAGCCACGTCGATCGCAGCATCCAGGATTCCGGGCCGTTCGTGCGAACGAATGTGAACGGTACACAAAATCTGCTCGATGCCGCACGCGAATTTTCCGTGAAGAAGTACGTGCAAGTTTCGACCGACGAAGTCTATGGCAGTCTCGGTGCAACGGGGTTGTTCACCGAGGAAACGCCCCTGCACGCGAACAGCCCGTACTCGGCGAGTAAAGCCGGTGCGGACTTGCTGGTTCAGGCGTACCACCACACGTTCGGCTTGCCCACGGTGATCACGCGCTGCTCGAACAACTACGGGCCGTTTCAGTTCCCCGAGAAGCTGATTCCGCTGTTCGTGACAAACCTCATGCGCGACGAACCGGTGCCCGTTTACGGCGATGGCCAGCAGATTCGCGACTGGATTCACGTTCACGATCACTGCACCGGCGTCGAAGCGGCGTGGCGGAACGGCACGGCGGGCGAGGTCTACAACTTCGGCGGAAAGTGCGAGAAAACCAACCTGGACCTCACGCACCTCATCATCGATCTGCTCGGGAAGCCGCGAACGCTGATTCGCTATGTCGCAGACCGTTTGGGCCACGATCGGCGTTACGCGATCGATTGTTCCAAGGCCGAACGCGAACTCGGCTGGCAGCCGAAAGTGTCGTTCGAAACCGGCCTCAACGAGACGATTGCCTGGTACAAAGCGAATTCGGCCTGGATCGACGGTATCCGGAACAAGGAATACATGACGTATTTCGAGAAACAGTACGGGAATTTGAAGTAGACTGCGGGCGTGTAACCACAAACTCCGGAGACATTCATGAGCATTCGCGGCGTGATCTTGGCGGGCGGCAAAGGCACCCGCATGGGCGAACTGACGAAGGTAACGAACAAGCACCTGCTACCCGTGGGGCCGTACCCGATGGTGTACCACCCCCTCAAAAAGCTAACGGGGGCAGGTTTACAAGAGATTTTGCTCGTTTCCGGCACCGAGCACATGGGCGATTTCATCGAACTGCTCGGCTCGGGTTACACGCACAACTGCCGCCTGACGTATCGCGTGCAAGACGAAGCAGGTGGCATCGCACAGGCGCTCGGCCTCGCCGAACACTTCTGCACCGGCAGCCGCACCTGCGTGTTACTCGGCGATAACATCTTCCGCGATCCGCTGATTCCGCTGATCGAAAAAGCCAACAGCCGCCCCGATTGGGCGTGGATCGGCCTCAAAAAGGTCCACGATCCCGGACGTTACGGCGTCGCCGAACTCGATGGCGATCGCGTCATTGGCATCGAAGAAAAACCGGCGAACCCGAAGAGCGATTTCGCCGTCGTCGGCATCTACATCTACCCGCCCGACGTGTTCAATCTCATCAAGACTCTAAAGCCATCGAAGCGCAACGAACTCGAAATTACCGACGTCAATAATTACTATCTGCAACAAGGCCGTATGGGCTACAGCGA
>JANXNT010001391.1 GCA_025353985.1 Limnoglobus sp. | reverse complement strand
CGCGAAGGCTGTGCGTAGCGAAGCGCGGGGTTCGAACTCACGGGAAAATCACATTGTCGATTGGCACATCGTGCCCCCGCGCTTCGCTACGCACAGCCTTCGCGGCGCGGCTAAACGGGGACATTGCCTATCCCGATACTGTATACTCAGCGATGTACCATTTTCGGGGGGTTCGTTATGCGTGCGTCGTTTGCGTTCCTGTTCGTTCTGATTGGCACGACGGTTTTTGCGCAACCGGAGCCGACGTTGGAATCGGTGCGTACGCTCGGCGAGAAGTACCGTGCGGAACGCGATGCGGCCATCAAAGAGAGCGCGACGGCGGAATCGCTGGCCACGATGGATGCGTTGGCGGCGAAGGCCGATGCCGCGATTCTGGCGGCGAATCCGAAGGCGGCGGAGCGATACTTTCGCGAAGCCCGTTGGCAGCTTCCCGCGCGTCCACTCGGGCTACCTCTGCACGTCGAGCGCGTCATCGGTTACGTGCGGTTGCGGCACGCGGACCGTGTCAACGCGATTAGCTATAGCAGCGATGGCACGCGGCTCGCGTCGGCGTCCAAAGATGGCACCGTGCGAATTTGGGATCTCGGTAACGGCCGCGAACTCCTTGCGTATCGCGATCATGTCGAAGTCGTTGCGGCCGAAGTCAAAGTCAACGATACGGCTGTATTTCGTGTGTCTGCGGTTGCGTTTGCACCGAAATCGAATCTGATCGCGTCTGCGGGCGGGAACGAAATTCACCTCTGGGATTCGACGACGGGCAAGCTCGTCAAGAAGTACACCGGCCACACGTTGTCGATCAAAGGGCTGGCATTCGCCCCTGATGGCAAGACGTTCGCCACCGGTTCCGATGACAAAACTGTGCGAGTCTGGTCGGTCGAAACGGGCAAGGAAACGATCGCGTTTCCGCTGCACACATCGCGCATCGAATCGGTCGCGTTCAGCCCGAACGGGAAGCTCGTTGCGGCCACTGATGGCGATGGTTTTCTTTCGATTTACAAACTCGATGCGACCACCGATAAGAAGCCCGTGCTGAAGGTGCAAGCGTCCGAGCCGACGGGGCAGGGCATCAACGCGGTCGCCTTCACGCCCGATGGCACGAAGATCGTCACCGGCGGTAACGATGCCGTGCCGCGTCTCACGACGAGTACCGATCCGCTCGGCGTGATGATTCCCGGCAGTGGCGTTGCGATCATGAAGTTTCCGGGGCATTCGGGCCGCGTGAATAGCGTCGCAATCAACCCCGATGGCACGTTGTACGCCACGGCGGGTTCGGACAAAACCATACGCATCTGGGACGCCAAAAACGGCAAAGCACTTCGTGCGATACAGGGCCACCTCGACGAGATCGCTACGCTCGCGATTCGCCCCGATGGCAAGCAGATTGCGTCGGGAAGTACCGATGGCACGATCCGCCTGTGGGATCTCAGCGCGACCGACGAACACCGCGCCGCCACCGACACGAAAGACTACTTATGGACGGCGGCATTTTCCCCCGATGGCACTCGTTATGCCACTGGTGGGGCGGACAAAACATTGCGGATTTATAACACCGCGACGGGTCTGTTGGAACACTCGTTGACGGGGCACTCGGGCGCGATCACCACGGTTGTGTTTCCCAGTGCGGAGCGCATCGCGACGGCGTCGGGCGATAAGCTCATCAAAATTTGGGACGCGAAAGACGGCCACACGACACGCACGTTGACGGGCCATACCTCAGCCGTGCTCGCGCTTGGTGTCGTCGATGGCGGGCGGCTCGTTTCGGGTTCCGCTGACAAAACCGTCAAAATGTGGGACGCGACTGCCGATAAACCGGTCTGGTCGTGGACGAGTAAATCGGCGGTCAGCGCGGTGGCGGCACGCGCGGGTGGCAAGCAAATCGTCGTCGGTTCCGCCGATGGTTGGCTCGCCGTAATCGATACGTCCAGCGGCGAACCGAAGGCAATTTCGGGGATGTCCGCACACAACGCGGGCGTTGCCGCGATTGCCATCAGCACCGATGGTTCGCGAATCGCCACGGTCGGCGGCGATGGCCACTGGAAACTCTGGGCCATCGCGGAAACGGGCATCCTGACATCGACCGGCAAGGACGAAATCAGCAAGAAAACGACGACGTTACCCGCACTATCAACCGTCGCGTTTCGGCTCGATGGCAAGCAAATTGCGTTCGGTGGTGCCGATGGCATCGTCCATATCGCGGACACTGGAACCGGCGTCGTCACTCGCGGGTTACGCGGCCATACCGACTGGATTACTGCAATCAGCTTCGCGGCCAACGGCGAGCAATTGCTCTCCGTTGGCGTCGATAAAGTCTGCCGCGTTTTCGAACTCGGCAAGGCCTCCACGAGCAGCACCGGTCACGCGATGGCGATCCGCGCGATTGCTGTGAACCGCGATGGTACGCGGATCGCCACGGGGTCCGACGATCGCACCGTTAAAGTCTGGAACCCGATTACCGGCAAGGAAATCGCGACGCTGACTGGCTCGACTTCGAACACGAACAGCGTTGCGTTCATCGGCATGGATCGCGTCGCAGCGGGCGGTGAAGATTCGCGATTGCGAATCTGGTCGATCGACCCTGTGAAAGACCTTCGCTCGACGAATTATGGGAAAATTTACAACATCATCGCGGCCAGCGATGGTTCGAAACTCGGCATCTGGTCGCGGAGCGGTGCCGACCTCGATGCGTTCGATGTGCTCGCGCTCGATGCGACCATGAACCCGGAAGCGATTCAAGAAACGAAGCCGAAAGAAGCGACGTCGGCAACGTTTTCGTCCGATGTTTCGCTCGCCATTTACGGCATGGAGAATGGCAATATCCGCACTTGGGACATGGCCAAGCGAGCGCGGGTCGGTGCGGACTGGCCGCTATTCGTGAAGCGCGTTGCCGATGTCGGGTTGACCGCCGACAAGAAAACGCTGGTCGCCATTGATGAAGAGGGTCTGGTGAAAGTCGCCACGCTCGCCGACCGCGCCGTGGTGCAATCGACGAAGTCGGTGAGTGGTGGAGTCAACGGGCTGGTGGTCGCGGCGAACGGCGAGGCGTTCGCCGTCATCGGCACCGATGGCACGATCAAAGCGTACGATATGGCCGCGAAGGAACTCCGTTCCTGGACGCTACCGAGTCCGACGAACGCGGCGGTGTTCTCCCCGGATGCGAAGCGACTTTACGCGGCGAACGCGGATGGTACGATAAGCGTGTTGGCGCTGCCGACGGGAACTACCCGCACCCCGACCGCGTCTGAACCCGCAAACCCGAAGCCACCTTCCCAATAAGGATTTCTCCCATGATGCGTCGCGCGTTACTCGCTCCCGTGCTACTGGCAGGCATTTTCGCATTCACGGCCCCCGCTGCCGATACCAAGGCCGATTCCGCCAAAGCGAAAAAGGCGCTCATGGAAGTCGGCGAGTTCATCGGCGGCTGGAACCTCACCGGCGAGACTAAGACCACCGGCAAACTCACGTCGTGGAAAGAAGTCGCCACCTGGAGTTGGAAGTTCAAGGGCGACGATTCGTGGATTAACATCGAGATCAAAGACGGTCGCTTCTTCACCAAGGGCGAACTGAAATACCTCACCGCAAAGAAGCTGTACGAATTGACCGCCACCGACAAAGATGGCAAAGCGCAAGTCTTCACCGGCGACTTTAAGAAGGGTAAACTCGCACTCGAACGCAAGGACGAGAAAACGAGCGACATTCAACGCCTCTCGTTCGTGACACTGTCCGAAGGCGTCCGTATGGCGATGCAGTACGAAACGCAAGCGGGCGGCAAAGGGTTATTCGCCTCCGTGTACAAATCGACCGGCAACAAAGACGGCGAATCGTTCGCGGGTGGTGCCACCACGAAGAAGCCCGAGTGCATCGTCACCGGCGGGGCCGCGACAATCGCCGTGAGTTATATGGGCAAAACCTACTACGTCTGTTGCAGCGGCTGCAAGGACGAGTTCAACGACAGCCCCAAGAAGTACGTCGACGCCTTCGAAAAGAAGAAGTAAGATGGCGGGTCGCCCAGGGGTACGACGAAACGTCTAACCCTGGGCTGTCAGATTTAACCCCGTTGGGGTAAGAATTGGTTATGCATTTACCCCAACGGGGTTCCATCTTCTAGCCCAGGGTTAGACGTCTTACGTCGTACCCCTGGGCTATGGTGCGTGTAATAGGTGACTTCCATGGTCTCGGCGATCCGTTGCCCGAATGCGAAATGTCGGAAATACATGCTCGTCGAGATTGAGCAGCAGGGGAAAACCATCCCCTGCCTGATCTGCAAACAGCCCATCGCGATACCCGTTGCGCCCGTGTCTATACCCGTCGTTCAAAAGAAACCGGATCGCATCGAACCGGTGATCGTCGTACCGATCATCTACGAGGCCGAAGCCATCTCGCTCGTCGCCGACGAACCTATGCAGCCAATCTTCGACGATGGCCCCCAATTCACCGTCGAGTAACACCACTAGCGGTGGGTGACGATACCTGACTTCTTCTCGCCACTCACCACTCGCCACTCACCACTTTCCAGTTACCCCACGAAGATGCCGCCGTTGAACCCGGCGAGTGCGTCGAAGTCGAATTGCAATGCTGGCGTTCCCGATGTGACAATGGTGCGGCCAAGATAGCCCGTCACTCGGGAACCGGCCCCGCTGCCGGAGCCGACGACGAGGTCGGCGCGAGTGTCGCCGTCGAGGTTCTTCACGGCCACGCGAATCCCACCGCGACTGTTGACGTCGCCAGCAAAGAAGTTCGCGAGCGGGACGTATTGATTCTTCAGCAAACTCTTGCCGTCGAAGACGAGAACACGCGGCCCGCCGCCGGGTCCGCCACCCACGATCAGGTCCGCGAAGCCGTCGCCGTTAATGTCGCCCGCAGTGACGAAGACGCCGTTGCGTAAGGCTTGCTCGAGCGCGAAGAAGTCGCCGAAAATCTTCTGCGGGGTGCCGCTAATCACCGACTTGCCTTCGAAGCCCGCCACGCGCGGGCCGCCGCCGAAGCCCGCGACGACGATGAGATCCGCAACGCCATCGCCAGTCAGATCTGCGATCGTCGAACGTGCGCCACCGCGGAAATTCGTATCGTCGATTCCGAAGAACGCAGTCATCTTCGGGAACCCGGTTGCACCGCTGTAAATGTCCACGCGTGGCCCGCCGCCTTCATCGGGCGTGATCGCAAGATCGGCTATGCCATCACCGTTCAGATCGCCGGCCGAGATGTAAACACCACCGGTAAACGAGGCTTCAAACGGAGCGACGGAGAAGAGCACGGCCTGAGTGACACCGTCGTAAATGCGAACCTGCGTGGCACTGCCTGGCCCCGTGCCGACGACGAGATCGGCGACGCCATCGCGGTTGAAGTCGGATGCCGCCGTGCGGATTCCCCCGTTGAAACCGGGGAAGGGCGTGACGGTGAACCGCACCGATTTGTCGGCGTTATACAACGTCGCCGTGGTCGAACCGCCTGCCCCGAACTGGGGGTAGCCGACGAGCACGGGCTTCACCGATCCGGGCGGAGGTGGTGGCGAGATCACGGGTGGAGTGATCGGCACGGTTGGCCCCGTTGGGACGGCGGCACCGGTCGGTGTCGGTAAAAATGGCGATCCGCCACTGGTGCCCAATTCGAATGCGCCTGCGTCGGGGGTATCGATTCGCGGCAGGCCGCCGATATCGGTTGCCAGTGTGCTGCCCGTTGCGATGTTGATGGCCGCGGAACCGGGTTGAATGCTGTAATCGAAGTTCGGCGACGACGGCGAGGTATACGCAGGGTTGCCGCTGATGGTGACGCGATTGTTCACGACGCCGGGCGTGTTGCTGTTGACGCCGATGCCAATTGGCTCGACGCGAATTTCACTGGCCGCAGAGCGGTTGCGAATGACGTTCGTGTTCAGGTTCGCGGTCGTGCCATTGAACAAGGTGATGGCGGAACTTCCGGTGTCGTGGCCAGTAACGGTGCTGTAATTCAAGTTCAACACAGTCGGCGTCAGTGCGCCGTCGTTCAGCAAGATGATCGCTTGGCCGAAGGTCAGGTTCGGGCCGAAGGTGTTATTGGCGATGGTCGTGTGCGTGATGGTCGCGGTCACGCCCTGTAGCCAGATGCCCCCACCGGCCCCGCCGGTGGTGATGTCGCTCGTCGCCGCGAGTTCGGCGCGATTATCCGCTACCACGCTGTTCGTGATATTAATCGTGCCGGGGATGCTAGCATCCTTGTTGATGCGCGTCGATTGCAGCCCCCCGCCACTGACGCCCCCCGCCCGATTGGCGGTGCCGAACCGTGCCCCCGCCTGTACCTTGTTCGACAGGATTTTTACGCGGTCGAGTGTCAGATCCGACGTGTCGGTTTGAATGCCGCCGCCGCCCGCATCTGCGGCGTAACCATCGCCGGCCCGTGCAAGATTATTTTGAATCAGCGAGTTGCGGATCGTCACTTTCGAAAGCTCGGAGAAGAGCGATCCACCGTAGGCATCCCCCGCCACGCCATCGGAGTTGCCGCCTTGCGCGGTGTTGTTCACCAAGACGACATTCGTGAAATCGGCCGTGCTGAGACTTTGAATCGAAACCGCGCCGCCCGTGGCATCCGCTTTGAGTACGAACGTCGAATCGAGACCCGAGCCACCGGCATTCCCATTCCCCGAAATGGCTTGATTGGCTTCGAACCGCAGATTGTTTCCGGTCAATTTCGCATGATCGGTGTGGATCGCGCCGCCGTTGCCGACGCCCCCACGCTGATTCCCGGTGCCACCGATCGCCTGATTGTTACGGAAAATGACGTTCGATAATCGCACATCATTCGCATAGCGGAGTTCGAGCGCACCACCTGCCCCGGCCCCACCGAAATTGAGTTTCGGATCGTTCGCCAAACCTGCCGCACCGACCGCCTTGTTATTTTCGAACGTGACATCGGTGAACGTCGTCGGCGTCGTGTTCGTTCGTGCTCGCGGGTCGGAAAGGTCGACGAACACCGCACCGCCGAAGGCATAAATGAGGTCTTCGTTCCCGCGAAGTGCGTTCGTCGTACCAAGGCCGTTGCGGAAGGTGATGCCCTGTACGCTTGCGCCAGTCGGGTTGCCGAAGCCGATGATGAGCATACCGCGATACTGATTCTGCCCGTCGATAACCGTGGGGTTCGCGGTCGGGTTCGCGACCGTGAAGCCGTTCGCCGTTGTGTAGCCGCCGTAGATATTCACTTGTTTGTTGAAGACCGAAACGACGTTCGTGGTTCCCGTTCGCTGAACGTTGACCGTGTCTTGGCTAGCATCGTACGTATAAGAACCAGCGGCTACGAGGATCGTGTCCCCCGCATCGGCGGCCGCATTCACCGCGTGTTGGATCGTGCGGAACGGTGCCATCGCTGTCCCCGAGCCACTGCCATCGTTCCCATTCGGGGCGACCGTAAACACGGCGAGTAGATCGCGATCCTCCAGATACTCAGCAGACAACTTGTAGCGTGGCGTAGCCAGAACAATTGCACGGCGTTTTTTGCGGAACAAACTCATCAGTTGTCGTACCGTGGAGAGACGGGGGCAGTCAGTCGAGGCACGATAATATACCTAACTTTCCGACGACGGGAAGCGCAGTTTCCGATTGGGATGGCCTTAGTTTCATTTGAGAAGCTCTCGATTCTTTCTGTCGCATGAATACTCGTGCGTTAGATACTCGCTTTTCTTTGCCAACTGCGCCATAATCAAAATTTCACTCTGCCTCCCTGGAGTTACCGCTCATGCGTTGGTTTCTTGCATTCTGGCCACTAACTCTTGCCGTGTCGTTCGCGTGCGGCCAACAGCATATCGCCCCGACCGATGCGTTGACGCCCGAAGAGGAACGCAAGTCATTCAAGGTGCCCGACGGTTTCGAGGTGCAACTCGTAGCTAGCGAGGCGCAGATTCAGAAGCCGATGCAGATCGCCTTCGATGCGAAGGGGCGGCTCTGGGTGACAACGAGCCGCCACTACCCGTTTGCCGCCGAGAAGGGCAAAAGCACGGATAAAATCTTTATCCTCTCCGACTTCGGTAACGATGGCCACGCGAAGACCATCACGACATTTGACGACAAGCTGAACATCCCGATTGGCATTCTGCCGTTGCCCGATGGCAAGAGTTGCATCGTCTCGAGCGTCGGCGAAATCCTAAAGCTCACCGACACCGATGGCGATGGCAAAGCCGATTTGCGCGAGGTGCTATTTACGGGGTTCGGTACGCGCGACACGCACGGGATGACGAACTCGTTCACGCTGATGCCGGATGGCTGGGTGTACGCGTGCCACGGCTTTTCGAACGAATCCACGGTAAAGGGCAAAGATGGCCACGAAGTAAAAATGCAGAGCGGCCACACCTTCCGCTTTCGCACGGATGGTTCGCGGATAGAAGTTTTCACGCGCGGGCAGGTCAACCCGTTCGGCATGACGGCGGACCCGTGGTTCAACCTTTACACCGCCGATTGCCACTCGAAGCCGATCACGCAACTGATTAAAGGCGCGTACTACGACAGTTTCGGTAAGCCGCACGATGGCCTCGGATATGCCCCGCACGTGACGCGGCACGATCACGGCAGCACGGGGTTGTGCGGCCTCGCATGGTACGATGCCGACCACTTCCCCAAGGAATGGAACGGCTGCATGTTCCTCGGCAACGTCGTCACTAACCGCATCAACATCGACCGCATCGAGTGGAAAGGCAGCACGCCGGTCGCGAAGGAACTGCCGGACTTCCTCGTGAGTTCGGACCCGTGGTTCCGCCCGACCGACATCAAGCTCGGCCCCGATGGCGCACTCTACGTCAGCGATTTTTACAACAAGATCATCGGCCACTACGAAGTTGATCTGAAACACCCGCAACGCGACAAGGACAAATCGCGAGTCTGGCGGATTGTCTACAAAGCAAGGCCATTTCGCAACGATGCGAAGTCGCTCGTGAAACTCAATCGCATCGCGAATCGGGCAATGGCGATCCAATCGCTGTACGATCCGTCGCCGCATATCGTCCGTGAGAGCGTCGCGATTCTTGCGGACGAACCGCACCCCGAAAACATCGCGGCGTTGCTCAAACTCATCCCGACGATTCCTGCGGAGGATGTATTGCTACGGCACGCCGCACGGATCGCGCTGCGGAACGCACTGGCGGCAGTGCCATCCGAAGCAGACTTCGTCAAGCGTTTCGAAAAACATGTCGCAGAGACGAGTGATATGGCGACAACTCTTGACGACGTTACTTTGGGCGTAACTTCGTCTTATGCGGGGTGGTGGCTCTCCGAACGATTGAAGGCCGGTACCGTGGCCATCCCCTTCACGGAAAGAGCCTATCAACACGTCGGTCGATATGGGGTCGAAGCGCACCGTCAGGCGTCATGGCTCGCCGCAACGAAGATTCC
>JANXNT010001386.1 GCA_025353985.1 Limnoglobus sp. | reverse complement strand
CGGTGGCCTTCTGCCACCCGATACCAACACCATCATCCGCTCGAACACGATCGCCGCCAACAAGGGAAACGGCATCAGCGTGCTCGACACGTCCCGATTTGTGCGGATCGACGACAATAGCATCAGCCTGAACGGTGGCCTCGGGATTCGCGTCGATCCAACGGCCAGCGATGGCCTGACCGCGCCGGTGCTAACGAGTTCGGTAACACAATCGGGTGGCGGGCAGAAAGTCTCGGGGAGCTTGTCTGGCAGGCCGAATACCGCGTACGACGTTCGATTCTTCGCGAATGGCGTGGCCGACCCGAGTGGCTCCGGCGAAGGCGAAACCGTTGCGGGAAGTACCACCGCCACGACCGACGCGAGTGGCGCGGCAACGTTCTCGTTCGTCATTCCTTCGACGACGAGCGGTTCGGTTTACTCCGCTACGGCGACCGCAAATCTCTCCGGCGATACGTCCGCGTTTTCGAATATCGTCTCCCGGCAGCAAGGGGCACTGACCGCCCGCGTTGTCACTGTTGGCGTCGGTAGCGGCGCACCGTTCGTGAACCTTTACGACTCTGATGGCACACCCGCCGCCACCCTCAACTCGACGTTCGCAGCGAATGCCACCGGTGGCGTCCGCGTCGCCAGCGGCGATTTCAACGGCGATGGCATCCCGGATATCGTGATCGGCACCGGGCCGGGCGTCGCTACGCAGGTTCGCATCATCGACCCGACGACGCAAAAGGAACTGTTCAGCGTGCAGCCGTTCGAAGCCGCGTTCAAGGGTGGCGTATATGTCGCCGTCGGCGATGTGACTGGCGATGGCAAAGCCGATCTAATTATCACGCCCGATGAAGGCGGCGGGCCACGGGTGCGGGTGTTCAACGGGCAAGGTTTCGGCGTGGTCGATGACTTCTTTGGGATCGACGACACGAATTTCCGTGGCGGGGCACGCGCTGCGGTTGGCGATGTCAACGGCGATGGCGTCGGCGATCTGATCGTGGCAGCGGGGTTCGGCGGCGGGCCACGGATCGCCGGGTTTAGCGGTAAGTCGATCGGCACTTCGAGCCGCGTCAAGTTGTTCAACGACTTCTTCGCGTTCGAGCAAACCTTGCGAAACGGCACATTCGTGGCAGCGGCCGATGTCAACGGCGACGGCAAGGCCGATCTCGTAGCCGGGGGTGGCCCTGGGGGTGGCCCGCGTGTGTTGGTGTTGTCCGGTACCGATCTCGTGAACTCGAATTCGCAAGTCGCAATCGCGAACTTCTTCGCGGGTAGCGACTCGAACCGCGGCGGTGTGCGGGTGGCGGCCCGCAACCTCGATGGCGACGGCAAAGCCGAAGTCATCACCGGCGACGGCCCTGGCGGCGAAGGCAAAGTACGGATTTATTCGGGTTCGTCGCTCAGCGCTGGCACGCCGAATGCACTAACGACCATCACGGATGCTTCGGTGAAAGACGGCGTGTTCGTCGGCTAACCAGGCGCGCCCACAGGACGACATCGCGATGATGACATACTTGAAGAATATCGGTTCGATAGTTCGTGAGGCCGCCCGTGGGTTTGTTAAGCACAAAGATTCTCGGTTGGGGGCAGCACTCGCGTTCTACACGCTGTTGTCGCTATCACCGCTGCTCTTGATCGTTCTCGCCATTATCGGCCCCATCTTCGGTGCCGACGCGGCTCGAGGCGCCATCTCCGGACAAATTAAGGGACTCGTCGGGCCGGAAGGCGCACTCGCCGTGGAAGCCATGGTTTCAAACGCGGATCACCCTGCACGCGGAATCATTTCCACGATCATCGGTATCGCCGTTCTCCTTTTTGGAGCCTCGGGTGTGCTCGTCGAATTGAGAGAAGCACTGAACGATATTTGGGAAATACCCACTCCGCCATCGACAGGATTTGGTTTGCGCTCATTAGCCATCGACCGCGTGATGGCATTCGCGATCATCTGCGCGATCGCGTTTCTCCTCCTCGTTTCGCTTTTCGTCAGTGCGGTCCTTTCGAGCATGGGCGAGATGCTCATCGGAGTAAGTTATCAGCAGGCCATATGGGCCACCCTCATTAACATCACTATTTCATTCTTTCTCACAAGTAGCCTGTTCGCAATGATTTTCCGCTTGATGCCATCGCGACAAACGCCTTGGCATTTCGCCTTGCTCGGTGCTCTCATCACATCGCTCTTTTTCATGGCCGGAAAATCGCTGATCGGCCTTTACCTCGG